>BDTG01000005.1 GCA_002897695.1 bacterium BMS3Abin14 | reverse complement strand
TCTTGGTCTCATGTCGCTGCAAAATCAGCTGCGAAAGCTTCAATGCGCTGCATGAACCGCCGTGGTACGGAACCGTATGCCCGGTGGTGTGAGAGGACGGGGGAGGTGACTCCCCCTCCTACTCGATGTCCAATGTCCACCGCCCGGAGGGCGAGATGTGGACCTGGACCGCCGGACGAGAACATGACCGCAGGTCACCTGTGAGCCTGTCCCCCGTAGCTTTCCGCGAAGGGGGAAGTCCGACCCGGGGCTTGTCCCGCCATAGCTTCAGCGACGGCGGAAGCCATTTACAAAAGCCCAGCCTCGCTTTTAGCGTTATTGGGCTTTCTTTTTGCGTATCCCCGGGCACCGGAACCAACGGAAAAGTGGTTCCTATCTTTGATCACCGACTGAGCTACCGGGGGACTAATTATGACCTACTATGTTTACATACTCCAAAGCCAATCATCAGACCGTTACTATTGCGGCCAGACCAAAAACCCGGAACAGCGGCCTCATCAACACAACGATCCCACATGCCGGGCCAATGCCACAACCAGGCGTTTCACCGGCCCATGGCTGCTGGTATGAAGCGAAGAACACTCCACCCGCAATGCGGCGATGAAACGGGAACACCGCATAAAGGGTCGGGGAGTGAAACGGTTTCATGATATGATCAGAGCCTGTCAATGTTAGTCCGTGTTATTTATTGACCTGCCTTGCCGGCGCATAGTAATGACATGGGGCTTAGTAACAACGACAAGGGTGATGGACTTGCAAAAAGCCACGAATGGACTTTTTGCGACCCTATCAAGGATAATCCGATATGGAACAGGTGGAAAATCTGATTTCCGATCAAGGCCATGCTCCCCAAAACGAGAACAGCTCCCTCGCGGCCCTCTCCTTGACAGCCCTTGGCGTGGTTTTCGGCGATATCGGGACCAGTCCGCTTTACGCCCTGAAAGAGTGCTTTCACGTTACCCACGGTCTCCTGCCGACTCAGGATAATATCCTGGGCATCCTCTCTCTGATTTTCTGGGCGCTCATCCTAGTCATCTCAATCAAATATCTCAGCTTCGTCCTGAATGCCGACAACCAGGGAGAGGGCGGTATCATGGCGCTGACGGCCTTGCTTCTGCATAAAAAAACACCGAACGAGGGGAACCGCAAGTACCTGATCATTCTTGGATTATTTGGCGCAGCGCTGCTTTACGGTGACGGCATGATCACCCCGGCAATTTCAGTCCTATCGGCAATTGAAGGCCTGAAAATCGCGACCCCGGCAGTTTCTCCCTTTATCATCCCACTGACGGTAATAGTTCTTGTCATCCTGTTTTTATTTCAGCATCGTGGTACGGGAAAGGTCGGAGCGATCTTCGGACCGGTGACCCTGATCTGGTTTCTGGTCCTGGCTGTTCTCGGTATTCAACAGATCATCAGATATCCGACCATTCTGACCGCTGTAAGCCCACATTACGCTTTTCGTTTTATGGTGCATAATGGCTGGCCGGCATTTTTGGTTCTAAGCGCAGTTTTTCTTGTGGTCACAGGTGGTGAAGCCCTATATGCTGACATAGGCCATTTCGGTGTGAGACCGATCCGCCTGGTCTGGTTCACGCTGGTCCTGCCTTCACTGGTTATCAACTATTTCGGCCAGGGAGCTCTGCTGTTGGCGAGGCCCGAGGCCCTGGAAAACCCCTTCTATCACCTCGCCCCGGATTGGGCCCTGATTCCGCTGGTAGTGCTTGCCACGTTCGCCACGATCATTGCTTCCCAAGCCGTCATTTCCGGCGCTTTTTCAATTACATCGCAAGCGGTACAGCTCGGCTTCAGCCCGAGGTTGACGGTGTCTCACACCTCGGCCAAGGAATCAGGCCAGATCTATGTGCCGGCAATCAACTGGATATTGATGTTCAGCTGTATCGGATTGGTCATCGGTTTCGGCTCTGCAAGCAACCTGGCTGCCGCCTATGGTTTTTCAGTATCAACCGACATGGTGATCACCACGCTGCTGTTTTTCTTTGTGGTCCGGGAACATTTTCATTGGTCGATCAAGAGGGCATTATTGCTCTGCGGCGGATTCCTGGTATTTGATATCGCATTTTTTGGGGCCAACTTCGCCAAGATCCTTCATGGCGGATGGTTCCCCTTGCTGGTAGCGATTGTGGTTTTCACCTTGATGTCAACATGGAAAACCGGACGGAGTATCCTTGCCAAACGGCTGCGGGAAGAGGCGAGGCCGGTCGACAGTTTCCTGTCCGAGATCCAGTCCTCTTCATGTCAAAGGGTTAGCGGAACTGCCGTGTTCATGACCGGCAACCTGCACATTGCTCCCCCGGCCTTACTGCACAACCTTAAGCACAACCAGGTGCTGCATCGCCGCATAATCATCCTGTCTGTCGTCACAGAGGATGTACCCCATGTAGCGAAGGCGCAACGCTGCGAGACGGAAAATGTCGGTGAGGGGCTCTACCTGCTGGTGGTGCACTATGGCTTCATGGATGAGCCGAATTTGCCGGGAGTTCTCACTGAGCTCGAGGTCGGGGATGAACCTTTCCTGATGATGGAAACGACCTTCTTCCTCGGGCGCGAGACCATCATCCTTTCAGACAAGCCGGGCATGCTTGCCTGGCGGGAGCATCTTTTCAAACTGATGTCACGTAACGCCCCCAGTGCCACCAGCTATTTCGATCTTCCTCCGAACAGAGTGGTCGAACTGGGGATGCAGATTGAATTATGATCCGCAGGAAAAAATGAAGGACAGGGAAAACAGCGAAGACAACGGCTTCCAGTTAAACAATGTAGCCCTTATCGCCACGGCGCACCTGGTGCACGATATCTATTCGTCCTTCCTCGCGCCCATCCTTCCTCTCCTCATCGCCAAGTTCGGGCTTTCCTACACTATGGCCGGCCTGCTTACCGTCGCGCAGCGCGCGCCGTTCCTGTTCAATCCGCTGATGGGCTTGTTGGTCGACCGGATTCGAACCCGCTACTTTTTGATCCTTGCGCCCGCCATCACCGCTGTTTCCATGTCCCTGCTGGGTGTGGCACCCAATTACGCCGTTCTGGTGGTTCTTCTGCTGTCCATGGGAATCGGGGCCATGTGTTTTCACGTGCCCGGGCCCGTGATGATGAAGGCGGTTTCAGGAAATCGGGTGGGTCAGGGAATGGGCTACTTCATGCTGGGCGGCGAGGCGGCGCGGAGCATCGGTCCGTTGGTTATCCTTGGCGCAGTGTCGCTGTGGGGGCTGGAGGGGACCTGGAAACTCATCCCATTCGGGTTGGTAGCGTCCGCAATCCTCTTTTTTCGTTTCAGGAAGATGGTTGTCCAGAGGCCTGCCCCGTCACGATCCGGGCGGTCCGGCATACGTCACACTCTGAAGGGATTTCTCCCATTTTTTGGAATCCTGGCGGGCTACACCCTGTTCACATCACTGATGCGCTTCACCCTGATGATCTTCCTGCCCACATACCTTACAGGCAGGGGGGAGGATCTGTGGTTTGCTGGAATTTCGCTTTCCATCCTTGAGGTGACCGGCGCTGTCGGCACTTTCTATGGAGGGGGACTTTCGGACCGATTGGGCAGGAGGAAGCTTCTTCTGATAGTGTCCCTGGTATCACCGGTGCTGGGATTGATGTTCCTCCTGACCCATGGATGGGTGTCCATAGCAGTGCTGTTGGTTCTGGGATTTTCCCTCTTTGCCGGCACTCCAGTGGTTCTGGCTCTGGTGCAGGAAGTGCGGTCGGACCGACCGGCCTTTATCAACAGTATCTATATGACCATGAGTTTTCTTTCCAGCGCATTCACGGCAGTCGCCATAGGTTGGGGCGGCGACCATTTCGGACTGGACAACACCTTCCGAATTGCGTTTTCCCTTTCCTTCCTCGCAGTGCCCTTTGTCTGGTTTCTCGCCGACCGCCATCTTGGGGTCAGGCCGTGAATTGAATAAAGGTGATCAGGCATGCGCAATGCACGGCCTGACCCCCGGTATACCGTTATAATTCCGTTACAATCCCCAATTAGTTTAATAATATAGAAAATTCCCGACGGGCCTTGGGAATGCCGGCCCTTTTCAGGAGGAGGCGCTAAATTGTCCGATAGAAAGACCGGCGAGGAAACCGAAAATGAAGTGAGGCGCACAGGTTTTCTGGAAGGGCTCTACCTTGACGGATTCGACGAGACGCGTTTCAAATCTCTCGTCCCCGCCGGACCGGATCAAAAGGCCGTGGAGATCATCCGCCGCTACCGGGAACTCATCAAGGGACATTCACCTGCGGCACTGGAGAAGAAGGGAAAGATACCCGACAAGCTCTGGGACGGGCTCAAGGAGATCGGCCTTTTCGGCCTGAACATCCCGGAGGAATACGGCGGCGTCGGCCTGACCCTGGCCGGTTATCTCAGCGTCCTGCGGGACATGGCACGCACCGACATGGCGCTTGCCCTCACCCCCACGGCCCACCTTTCCATCGGACTGAAAGGGATCATACTTTTCGGGAGTGAAGAGCAGAAGAAAAAGTATCTCACCCCTGCGGCGTCCGGTGAGATGATCTTCGCATACGTCCTCACTGAGCCGAAGGCCGGATCGGACGCCCAGCACATCGAGACCACGGCCGAGCTGTCCGGCGACGGGACCCACTACATCCTGAACGGACAGAAGACATACATTACCAACGGGGGTTTCGCGGGTGGACTCACCGTGTTCGCCCAGATGGATCCGGAACACCCCGGATTCATGGGCGCGTTAATCGTGGAGACGGCGTGGGACGGGGTCAAGGTGGGCAGGGAGATCCCGAAGATGGGGCTGAAGATAAGCTCCACGACCCCGATAAGCTTCGATGACGTCAGGGTCCCGGTGAAAAATCTCCTGGGACAGCCGGGGGACGGCTTCAAGATCGCCATGACCATCCTCAACTACGGGCGTCTCGGCCTGGGTGCGGCCTCCGTGGGAGCCATGGAACAGTCGGTGGAAGATATGATGAAGAGGGCGACCTCAAGGAAACAGTTCGGAGTGCCCATCCGGGACTTCCAGCTGATCCAGGAGAAGATGGTCCGCGCCAGGGTCCACGCCTTTGCAGCGGCGTCCATGACAGCCTCCACCTCAAGACTGCTCGAAGAAGACCCTGTCGGGGGAATGGCCATGGAGAGTTCCCACGTGAAGCTTTACGGCACCACCCGTGCGTGGGACACCCTGTACGATGCCCTTCAGACGGCCGGCGGCGCGGGGTACCTGGCAGTACAGCCGTACGAGAAAAGGATGCGCGACTTCCGTGTCACCACCGTTTTCGAGGGCACCACGGAGATACACTCCATCTATCCTGCCCTATCCCTCATGAGGGCGCTGGGCAAGAGATTGAAAGAATCGGGGCGCGGGCGGGTTGGCCAGGCGTTCTACCTTCTCAAGGAAGGGCTCAAATGCCCGTCCCTGCGGCTGCGCTGCAAAAACGGTGAGATGAGACGCGCCGCCCACACCGCCCGTCGAAACGCCAGGGCGGTACGCCGAATGGCCCACCTGGGCCTCCTGTTTTACGGAAAGAAGATCACGGCTAAAGAGTTCTTTCTAAGGAGAATCACATACCTCAGCCTTGACTGCTACGGGCTGCTGGCCATGCTCGCACGCATAGGGGATGATCAGGAGAAGGGGCGGGATGTGACCGAAAGTGTTCACCGGCTAGCCTATTTTAACGGGGAGGCGATGAAGGCGGGAAAGGTTAACCGGCGGTTATTTACACGGCGGTCAGAACGCCTCCACCGTGATGTCTATTCGGATCTGCTTGGGGCTGGGGACATGAAATCGGAGAAGCCGGATAATAGTCCGGAGGACGGCGGGAAAGAATGAAAGAGAGGATCGCCATTGTCGGCGGGGTGAGGACCCCCTATATCAAGGCAGGATCAATTTTCAAGGATCTGACGGCAGTTGACCTGGGCAGGCTCGTCGTTTCAGAGCTTCTGGACCGCACCGGGATCGATCCGGATCTGGTGGATTCGGTGATCATGGGAAACGTGGCCCAACCCATCGACGCGGTCAACGTCGCCCGTGTCATCGGGCTTTACGGCGGCCTCCCGGAACGGGTACCGGCATTTACCGTCCACCGGAACTGCGCCTCGGGGATCCAGTCGGTAATTAACGCGGCCCAGTCCATCATGACAGGCGAGGCTGAGATAGTGGTGGCCGGGGGGGTGGAGTCCATGAGCAACATCCCCTTCTTCATGTCCCCTGAAGCAAAGGAGGTTTTTACCGGGTTTCAGCGTGCCCGGGGCCTGGGCAAAAAAGTTGCCGCCATCAGTCGTTTCAGGCCACGCCATTTCATTCCAAGGGTCGGGTTGATGCTTGGCCTCACCGATCCGACCTGTCGTCTTAATATGGGCGATACGGCCGAGGTCCTCGCAAGGGAACTCTCCATCTCCCGCGAGGCCCAGGACGAACTGTCTCTCATGAGCCATCAACGTGCGACCGCCGCCCACGAGGCAGGCAGATTCGCCGACGAGATCATGCCGGTAATATCCCCGCCCTTCAAGGAGCCCGTGATCTTCGATAACGGGATCAGAAAGAAGCAGAACATGGAGGCCCTGGCGAAGCTGAAACCTGTGTTCGACCGGCGATACGGTTCGGTGACCGCGGGCAACTCCTCCCAGATCACCGACGGGGGGGCAGCGGTCCTGGTGATGGGCGAGGGGACTGCCTCGAAGCTGGGTCTGGAGCCGCTGGGAGTCCTCATCGGGCACGCCTTTGCGGGGCTTGCTCCAAAGAGAATGGGCCTCGGACCGGCCTACTCCACCGCCCTGCTTCTCGAACGTACAGGGGTGGATTTCTCGTCCGTGGGCCTGGTGGAGATGAACGAGGCATTCGCGGTCCAGGTTATCGCCAACGAGAAGGTTTTTTCCGATGATGATCTGTCCCAACACTTCCTCGGACGTAAGGCCATGGGCGCCTTGGACCGGGGAATCCTGAACGTCAACGGCGGCGCCATCGCCATGGGCCATCCGGTGGGTTCCACCGGAACCCGAATGATCCTCACCATCCTTCACGAGATGCGAAGAAGGTCGGTGGACCTGGGAATAGCGACCCTCTGTGTGGGGGGCGGACAGGGGGCGTCGGTACTTCTGGAAAGGGCATGAAAATGGCCGCATTCACGCTGAAAATCACGGACGGCATTGCTGTGATCACCTTCAATCTTCCAAAGGAGAAGGTTAATATCCTCAGCCCGAAGGTCATGGCCGAACTTGAAAAGGTCCTGGCCAAGATCGAGGACAGGCCCGAAAAGGTAAAAGGCGCGGTCATCAGGTCAGGCAAGGAGGGAAACTTCATCGCCGGAGCCGATCTCTCCCTTATAGAAGAGATCACCGACCCCGCTGAGGGCGCCCGGCTTGCCGCCGAGGGGCAGAGAGTCCTGGAACGTATCGAGGCGCTGCCCTTTCCTGTGGTGGCAGCCATTGACGGGGCCTGTCTGGGAGGGGGGCTGGAGCTGGCCCTGGCATGCCGGTTCAGGGTCGCCTCGGATTCCCCGAAAACAGCCCTGGGGCTTCCCGAAACCCAGCTTGGGATCATCCCCGGTTTCGGGGGGACCCAGCGCCTGCCGCGCCTTGTGGGCCTGCCGGAGGCCCTGAAGATCATCCTTTCCGGGTCACGGGTCTACCCGGGGAAAGCCCGGCATATAGGTCTGGTGGACGATGTGGTCCCGAGGGAGCACCTCATGGACGCCGCGCGTCGCCTGATCAGGGTCGGCAAGCGTCGGCGTGAAAAATCGAAGGGCAGGATAAAGAGGTTTTTCCAGCGAACACCCGTTGCTCGAAGGATAATTTTCGAAAGGGCGAGAAAGAGCGTGATCGAAAGGACGGGAGGGCACTACCCGGCTCAGCCTGCCGCAATCGAGGCCATGGAGGAGGGTGTCGCCCACGGGATGAAAAAGGGGCTCGAAAAGGAGGCCCGCCTCCTCGGCGAGATGGCCGTCACGGGCATCTCGAAGAACCTGATAAAGGTATTCTACCTCAGGGAGATGTTCAGCCGAGGTGATCTTTCACCCGCCGAGGATATCAGGAACGTGGCGGTTATCGGCGCCGGAGCCATGGGGGGCGGCATCGCTGCTCTGGCCGCTGAAAAAGGGATGAAAGTCCGTCTCATGGACCTGTCCGGGCCAGCGCTCGGCGCCGCCATCAAGAGGTTTAACAGGGAGGTGGACAAAAGGCGGCGTACAAGGAGGTACACCGGAGTTCAGGCGGAGTGGACCAGGGCCAGGTTTCTCACCGATACGCAGATTCGCGGTCTGGGGGGATACGATCTGGCCATTGAGGCCGTTGCGGAGCGCATGGACGTAAAGAAATCCGTATTCTCCTCGCTGGCCGGACAGCTGCCGGAGACCGCGCTCATGCTGTCTAACACCTCATCCCTGTCCATCAGCGAGATGGGCGGGTCGGTGTCCGGTCCATCCCGCGTGGCGGGGCTGCACTTCTTCAACCCCGTTGAACGCATGCCCCTGGTGGAGGTAATCAGGGGTAAGGATACGTCCGAGGAAACGATCATGAAGGTGACGGCTTTCGCCCTCCGGCTGGGAAAGATCGCCGTGGTGGTGAAGGATGCCCCCGGCTTTCTGGTCAACCGGCTGCTTTTGCCCTACATGAACGAGGCAACCCGGCTTTTGGAGGAGGGCGCCGGTGTGGAGACGGTGGACCATGCCCTCCTGGGGTTCGGGATGCCCATGGGCGCCTTCATCCTGCTGGATCAGGTGGGGCTGGATATTGCCGCCCACGCGGGAGAAAATCTCCAGACGGCATTCGGGTCGCGGATGAGCCTTTCTCCCATCCTCCCTGCCATGCTCGAGGCGGGAAGGCTCGGAAAGAAGGCCGGAAAGGGTTTTTACTCCTACGACAACAAAGGAGAGCGGAAACCGGACCCGGGGCTCGCAGGGGTTCTCAAGCCCTTGATCAGTGGAAACGGTGGTAACGGAAAGTTCACGGATGAGGAAATGGTGGACCGGCTTATCCTCCCCATGATAAACGAAGCGAGCCGCTGCCTCGAGGAGGGGGTTGTCGATACCCCCGAGGCGGTGGATGCGGCCATGATCTTTGGTGCCGGGTTTCCACCGTTCACCGCGGGGCCGTTGCGGTACGCCGACGCCCGTGGGATCAAGGACGTGGTTTCCGCACTGAAAACCCTTGCGAAGTCGGTGGATAAACGGTTTGCTCCCTCGAACCTCCTGAAGCTGATGGCCAGGGAGAAAAAGAGCTTTTACGGATGAAAGCCAGAAGGGCCTGTCTATGAAAGCATCGGATCTTTTCGTTAAATGTCTCGAGGCGGAAGGTGTCGAATACATTTTCGGCATCCCGGGCGAGGAAAACCTTGACCTCCTTAATTCCCTTGGAACCTCCGATATAAAACTCATCGTCACCCGGCACGAACAGGCCGCCGGTTTCATGGCAGCCACCTACGGTCGTCTCACCGGCAAGGTGGGCGTCTGCATGGCCACCCTGGGTCCGGGGGCGACCAACCTGGTCACCGCGGCGGCCTATGCCCAACTCGGGGCCATGCCCATGCTCATGATCACCGGGCAAAAACCCATAAAAACCAGCAAGCAGGGGCAGTTCCAGATCCTCGACGTGGTTGGCATGATGCGGCCCCTGACCAAGTTCACGAAGCAGATCAAGAGTGGCAGTTCCATTCCCTCCCTGGTCCGTGAGGCTTTCAGACGGGCGAGGGAGGAGCGGCCCGGAGCGGCCCATCTGGAATTGCCGGAGGATGTGGCCAGGGAGGAAACAGACGCACCTGTCGTCATCAGAAGCAAGGTCCGAAGGCCCGTGGCTGAGAGAAGATCCATACGCGATGCGGTGGAACTGATCAAATCGGCGCAGCATCCTCTCCTTCTCCTCGGCGCCGCCGCCAACCGGAAGATCACCTCCAGTACACTCAAGGGTTTCCTGGCGAAGACCAACATCCCCTTCTTCACCACCCAGATGGGGAAAGGAGTGGTGGACGAGAGAAGCCCCCTTTTCCTGGGCAATGCCGCCCTCTCGGATCACGATTTCCTCCACCGGGCCATCGCCCGGGCTGACCTGATCATCAACGTCGGCCACGACGTGGTGGAAAAACCCCCCTTCTTCATGAGCCCGGACAGGATGGTTATCCACGTGAACTTCATCTCGGCACAGGTGGACCCGGTCTACTTCCCGCAGCTGGAGGTTATCGGCGATATTGCCGATAGCGTTGAAAGGATAACCAGAGGACTGGACGATACCTGCTCTTGGAATCTGGATTACTTCAGTGAGATCAAAGAGGCCATCGAGGAACACATCGGCCGGAACGTGGATGACGATTCCTTCCCCATGCTCCCCCAGCGGCTTGTGTCGGACATTCGAAAAGTCATGCCGTCTAACGGCATCATCGCCCTGGACAACGGCATGTACAAGATCTGGTTCGCCCGAAACTACAAGGCGCACATGACCAACACCGTCCTTCTGGACAACGCTTTGGCCACCATGGGCGCCGGCCTTCCCTCTGCCATGGCCGCGAAGCTTGTCCACCCGGACCGCCCCGTCATGGCCATCTGCGGCGACGGCGGGTTCATGATGAACTCCCAGGAAATGGAAACCGCTGTACGCCTGGGCCTTCACCTGATCGTCCTCATCATCCGGGATAACGGCTACGGCATGATAAAGTGGAAGCAGGCCCAGATGGGTTTTGAGGATTTCGGCCTGGATATCGGGAATCCCGACTTCGTCAAGTACGCTGAAAGCTACGGGGCCCACGGTCACAGGGTGAAAAGTGCGGGCGAACTCGTGCCCACCTTGAAAAAGTGCATCACGGAATCCGGCGTACATGTCATGGAAGTTCAGGTGGATTACTCGGGCAATACGAGGATCCTGTCCCGGGAAATCAAGGATCTGAGCAGCCGGATAACCTGAAACTAGTTTTCGATCTTTGCCACCGGCAGGGACCAGTGCCTGTGGATGGCTATTACGCGGATGACCACAACGACGAGGGCCGATATCACTGCGGTGAGAGATTCGTTCATCCCCAAACGGTACAGGATGTAGTAAAGAATGCCTCCGAATACGCAAGCGGTAGCGTAAATCTCCTTTTGCAGGATAAACGGTACCTGATCGGACAGGACATCCCTGACAACTCCGCCGGCCGTTGCGGTCATGACCCCCATCATAACGGCGACCAGGAATCCGGCGTCGTATTTCAGAGCCTTTCCGGTGCCGATAACGAGGAATGTTCCCAGGCCGAGGGCGTCAAAATAGAGCAGGGGCCTGTGAACGAAGTCGAGGCTGTGGTGAAAATAGAATATAAGAAGGGCCACAACAATGGAGAGGTAAAGGTAGTTTTCATCCTTGAAGCAAAATGGAGGAACAGCGCCGAGGAGAAGATCCCGGATCGTTCCGCCTCCAACGGCGGTGACCAAGGCGAGGACGACGACGCCCAGAAGGTCCATTCTTCGCTGAACACCGGCGAGCGCCCCCGATGCGGCAAAGGCGGCTGTACCCAGGAGATCGAGGAAGTATAGAACGCTCACGGCAACTATTTTAGCACGGGGGGACCCTTCGTGGAAAGAAGCGGGGCCACTGTTGATTATCTCCCCCAGCCTAAATCTTATACTTCCTCATCTTCGCATACAGCGTTGACGGGGCTATGCCGAGGAGGCGGGCCGCTTTCCTTTTGTTGCCGCCGGCCATCTCCATGGCATCCCTTAACGCCCTGACCTCGGCGCCGCGCATGCTCCCTGCGCCGTCCCGGGGAACCACGCGGGAAAGGGGCGGCAGATCTTCGGGGCCGATTGTTTCCCCGCCGCACAGAGCTCCGGCCGTCTCCAGAATATTTTTGAGTTCCCTGGCATTTCCAGGCCAGGCATGATTGCACAGAATTTTCAGGGCCGGTTCGGCAAGCCTGAACTGTTTGCCCGTGCGTCGGCTGATCTCGTCCAGAAAATGTTTCAGCAGCGCAGGGACATCATCCGGACGTTCCCTTAGGGGCGGGAGTTTTACCCGGGCGGCCGAGGTCCTGAAAAAGAGGTCCTGACGGAAAGTTCCTTCCATGACCTGAGCCTCGAGATCCCGGTTGGTGGCCGCCACGAAACGGATGTTCGAGTGCCGCTCACCGGCCTCTCCCAGACGCTTGAACTCCCTTCGGTCCAGCAGCCGGAGGAGCTTGGGCTGAAGTGAAAGGGACAGTTCTCCGATTTCGTCGAGAAACAGGGTCCCCCCTTCGGCCTCCTCAACCGCGCCTTGTCGGGAGGCATCCGCCCCGGTGAAGGCCCCTTTCTCGAATCCGAACAGTTCGCTCTCCATAAGTTCTGAGGGCACCGCCGCACAGTTGAAGACGACAAAGGGCATGGATGACCTCGGACCGTATGAATGAAGGCCCCTGGCGGCCAGCTCCTTCCCGGTTCCCGTCTCACCCTGTAGCAGGACCGTCACGTCGCTTCCGGACAACCGCTCCAGGAGAGAAAATATCTCCCGCATGGATTTATCCCGCCCGATCATCTCCCCGAAGCGTGTGGCATGCGATGCGGCGGGAACGAAGGTTTCCTCGTTGAGCCGGAAGCCGATCTCGCTTTTCCCCAGGGTAATTGTCGTGCCGTCGCGCAGGTAGGCACGGTCAACCCTGACGCCGTTAATGAACGTCCCGTTTGTGCTGCCCACATCCTGCAGCAAAAAACCATCGCTGGTGCGTGCAACCTCGGCATGTCGACGGGATACAGTGGGATCGGTAAGGCAGAACCCGGAACCCGGATCGGTTCCTATGGTCAGAATGCCCTCCTCGAGTTTAGCTTCCCGGCCCGTGTCAGGACCATCTGCCACTGTCAGAATGGCCCGGTCGAGCCGCACTCTTATTTTCCCCGTTATCCTGCGAGTTACGGTCATGGCGACAAACCTTCTCTCTGAAGCCGGCACCCCGCCTCCGGCGCTTGGCAATTTCGCCCGCCCGGTGGTCACTGAATAAGGAAATCATAGAAGATAGAGGTCATAATGTCGAGTACTCCCCTTGACCACCAAATGCCTGTCTGCTACAAGAATTCGTCATGGATCTGTCATACGGTTCCACCGGGCTTCTGTTGACTTTG
The DNA here is from genome assembly GCA_002897695.1 of bacterium BMS3Abin14. Taxonomy (NCBI): domain Bacteria; species bacterium BMS3Abin14. Next base: position 62,951 of record BDTG01000005.1, on the reverse strand, counting down.
ATTGTCCTGACTTTCGTCGCAACTCTCCCCTTCGGGTACTGGCGCGTAAGATGCAGGAAATTTTCGGTGAACTGGTTCCTCGCCATCCACCTGATCATCCCCTTCATCATCGCCATGCGCATCACGGGCGGTTTTTCCTACATCTACGTTCCCCTCTTCATCATAAGCGCCCTGATCGGCCAGTTCGCAGGAGGAAGTATCCGGCCGCTCAAGTAGAGAGCAGACTTCCAATTCGGGACTCTTTTACTATCCGGCCGTTTGCCCCATGGACAGGGTCTGCTAAAATGGTTAAATAGGTCGTAGCCAATGGAAGGCAGGGACGGCCTGGTCATGCTGAAAAGGCTTGATGTTGAGCTGGCATGATACCCACCCCGACATGGAGACGGAGAAACTGTGAGCAGGCTTTTTCACAGCAGTAAGCGCGGGATTTGTTCGGGGCTTTCCATGGCTTGGCTCCTGCTCAGGATCATGGTGCCCACGATGGCCATTGTCCAGGTACTCAAGGCCCTCGGGGCCCTGGAATTCCTGGCGCACCTGGCTTCCCCGGTAATGAAGATTTTTGCACTTCCAGGGGAGGCAGCCCTTGCCATACTCACAGGCGGAGTGGTCAACATCTACGCTGCCATAGCCGTTGCGGTGAACATCCCCATGACGGCAAAATCCATGACCGTTCTGGCCATCATGGTTCTCATAGCCCACAACCTTATCGTGGAAACAGCGGTGCAGAGCAGGGCGGGCACACCGGCTGCGGTGATGCTTACAGTAAGGATTTCAGCCGCCCTGGTCGCCGGGTTCATCTTCGCGAGGATCATCCCTGACGGCGGGGTGATCCTGGGCCGCACGGCGGCTTCAGATGCCTCCGGTTTGGGGCAGGTTCTGGTGTCAAACGTGATGTCCCTCCTGCGGATTACCATTATCGTTATTACCCTTATGCTCCTTGTGGAGATAAGCCGGGAATTCGGTCTCATGGACCGGTTTATGAACGTTCTCCAATGGCCCATGAAGACACTGGGGCTTCACCGCAAGACGGCGTTTGTGGCTGCTGTGGGGTTGGTCCTCGGACTTGCCTACGGTGCGGGGCTTATTATTGACGAGACAAAAAAAAGCTCTATCTCCAGCAGGGAGATTCTCGCAACCAACGTTTTCCTGGGTACCAGCCACGCCCTGATCGAGGACTCACTGGTCTTTGCCGCGGTGGGGGCCAACCTGCTATGGATAGTGGTGGGCCGTCTCGTTTTCGGTTCCATCTTCCTGCGGCTGGTTATGCCGTTGGCGGAAAGGTGGGCCGGGGTGAGGAAAATTGCCGGAGAATGTAACTCTGAAACGATTTCACCTTGACAGCCAACCCTGCGTCAGGAAAAATGTCGCATTCTTCCTCCCCCTCGAGGGCAGTTTGATTGTCCTGAGCCTGCCGAAGGGGGGAGGAGCAGAGGCGGGGGTGCAACTCTTGCGGAGAGAAGTTCGGCCTGAAACCAGACAGCTCAAAGGAGGTATGACATGAAGAAGTATCGTTGCAGTGTGTGTGGTTATGTATATGACCCGGTCGCCGGGGATCCTGATGAGGGCGTAGAAGCCGGAACTCCGTTTGACAAGGTGCCCGAGGATTGGGTCTGCCCGGATTGCGGAGCGGACAAGAGCTTCTTCGAGGCGGTCTGATATGTCCACCGTCAACATGGCCCCTGGCCTTCACTGGGTGGGGGCTCTGGACCCCGATCTGCGTACTTTCGATCTGATCATGAATGCGCCCCATGGCACGACCTATAACTCCTATCTGGTCGAGGGTAAGAAGGAATGCGCGCTTATCGAAACCGTCAAGGCGGGGTTCACCGAGTCCTACATGGAGAACCTGTCCTCTCTGGCGACCATCAAGCTGAGGGGAAAAAAAGCGGTGGTGTTCGGTTCATATGGCTGGAGCGGAGAAGCGGTCAAACTTGTGGAGGAGAGGCTCAAAGGGATCAAGATCAAGATCCCGGCGGAGGGATTCAGAGCCCAGCTTTTCCCCACGGAGGCCGACCTTGAAAACTGCAGGGAACTGGGGGCGAAGCTCGTCGAGGCGTAATATGGTCCATTTCCTTACTCTTCCTCTCCCCCCGGGGGAGAGGAATGAGGTGAGGGGAAAGTGCTGCGAAAAACCCTTTTGCGATGTTTTGAAGGTTTAATCGACTGATATGGTAGTCATCTTTCAACATGTGCCCTTCGAGGGGCCTGGCCTTATTGCGGAGATGCTCGATGGTAGAGGTATCCCGTATATGGTCCTGGAGCCCTACAAAGGGGATCCGACACCCCTGTCCCCGGCCGGGTTTACGGGAGTTATTTCCATGGGTGGACCCATGTCCTCCAATGACGATCTGGATTTTCTTGCAAAGGAAAAGGCATTCCTGGCAGAGGCCGCCGCGCGGCGTATGCCGGTGCTGGGTGTGTGCCTTGGTGCGCAGCTTCTGGCTGCCGCCCTGGGGGCCGGAGTAAATCCCGGGCAGGAAAAGGAGGTGGGTTGGGGGAATGTTGCATTGACCGATGAGGGAAAGACGGACCCTCTTTTCTCCGGGGCGGGAGACAATATCCCGGTCCTTCACTGGCATGGGGAGACCTTTGATCTTCCCCATGGGGCCGTCCTCCTGGCATCATCCCACGCGTGCGTTAACCAGGCTTTCCGCTGGCACGGGAGCGTTTACGGATTCCAGTTTCACCTTGAGGCTGATGGTGAGATGGTTAAGGAGTGGATCGAGGAGGATCTGGCCGGATGCTGCCCCATGGTTGAAGATCCGGCCGGTATTATCAAAGATACGGGGGAATTCATGGATAATGCCCATTTAACCGCATCCCTGATCCTGGGACGGTTTCTGGACATGTTGGCGCGGGCCTGAATAACTCGGGTCCGAAAATGAGGTATGATGCCCGTTGAGGCGGGATGTCGGGAGGTAACAGATGGTTGACAGGGAAAAGATCAAAGAGGTTCTGGACAAAGTGCGCGTTTCACTCCAGGCAGACGGCGGAGATGCCGAACTGGTGGAGATAACCGATGAGGGTCTTGTAAAACTCAGGCTGCTCGGCCATTGTGCCGGATGCCCAATGTCCCAGATGACGCTGAAGGCCGGCATCGAGCGAGCCCTCAGGGAGAATGTGAGCGAAAACATCGTTGTTGAGGGCGTCGCTTAGATATCGAAGTTAGGGAGTATCGAAATAAGGGTGTAAAAGACCATGGTGCCTGGTGCTTAGTGCCTGGTGCCTGGAACCTGGTGCTTGAAACCTAGGAACCAGGAACCAGGAACTAGGAACCAGGAACTGTGTTTTGCAGTTTTTCCTTCATTTCATACAGCATCGCCGCGTGTGCCTTTTCCTGGAGCTCCAGCTCTTCAACGGATGCCCGGTCATCGGGGTCCTCGATGATCCGGGCCATCTCCTGGAAGAAGGTCACTGACCGGAACTCGAAGTCCAGGGCCATTTCGATCCCCTCAATGGCGGTTGAAGTGGCCGCCGCCTTTGCCTCCGCGTCATCGGGATTTTGAAAGATCCTTCTGGAGGCAAACGCCCGCAGGTAGAGAAGTTCCTGGCTCGATGCCGGGTACTCCAGGTTCCTGTGCTTTTTCAGCGCGGACTTCAGGACTTTCTCGAAGTCCCTGATGTGCTGGTGCTCGGCCTTCTCCAGTGTCTGGAACAGCCCTTTGGCTTCACGGTCCACCGACTGTTCCTTAAGACGTCGGTAGAAAGCCACGCCCGATCTTTCGATCTGGATGGCCATTTCGATGATCTCCTTAAGGTTGAAGGTCTGTTGGGACATGATGTGCCTCCTGTTTAAGGTGGTAACTTGATACTCTTTTCAAAAAGGTCAGACGAGAAAGGTTAGCATGCTTCATGACTGCCCGTAAAGTTTCCGTTTTCGCACCGGCCCTCTTTGCCGCTGTGATCGGTTTGGCCTTCCCTTCTTCCGCTGCCGGGGCCTTGACCTTCAGGCTGACTTGGGATCCGTCAATCGTGCGCCCCGGGGCGATAGTTCCAATGATGATACAATCCCCGGTATCCCTTGCCGGGGTCGAGGCTGCCGCATCGGGGGAGCGTTTTCCCCTGATCCGAACCTCAGCCGGGAAATACATCGCCCTTGTAGGGGTCGATCTCGGAATGGACGACCCGGTCTACAGGGTCGAGTTTTCCCTCCATATGAAGGGACGGACGACACTGTACCGGATGGAAGGCGACCTTAAAGTTCAGAGCGTGGAATTTGACAGCCAGACCCTCTCCTTTCCAACCGGGATGGTGGACCTGACGGGCGGCATATTGAAAAGGGTCAGGAGAGATTCGGGACGTCTCCGATCTGCCCTGGCGAGGCGCACAGGGGAACGCTACTGGAAAAAACCGTTCGTCATGCCGGCCAACGGAAGGATTTCCACACGTTTCGGCGTCAGGCGCATCCTCAACGGAAAGCCTCGTTCACCCCACAGCGGAATCGATATCGCGGCGCCCGTCGGCACTCCGATAGCGGCCGCCAATCGGGGAGAGGTGGTCCTTGCGGCCCCTCTGTTGCTTTCAGGTAATACCGTGGTTGTCGACCACGGCTGGGGCCTGTTGACCGTTTATGCCCACATGAATTCCATCTCCGTGAGGGAGCATCAACTGGTGGACCGCGGTGATACCCTGGGGCGGGTGGGCGCCACCGGTCGGGCCACGGGCCCGCACCTGCACTTTGGGGCTTTTCTCAGAGGGGCGAAAGTGGACCCGGAACAGCTGCTTGACTTACACTTCCCTTTGCTGTAGCGTCCGTCCGTTTACCGGAAATGCCGTGTAATTCTGCCCGCTCTCACAGCCGGCATAGATGATATCAGGAAGGTGAAAAAATGCAGGCCAATATCAGAAATATCGCGATCATAGCGCATGTGGATCATGGAAAGACCACCCTTGTGGATGCCATGCTCCGACAATCCGGGGTGTTCCGGGATAACCAGATCATTGCCGAGCGGGTTATGGACAGCCACGACCTGGAGAGGGAGAGGGGAATTACCATCCTGTCGAAGAACCTTTCCATCCGGTTCGGGGACCTGAAGATAAACATTGTGGATACCCCCGGTCATGCGGATTTTGGGGGAGAGGTGGAGAGAATCCTCAAGATGGTTGATTCCGTTCTCCTCCTTGTGGATGCTTTTGAAGGCCCTATGCCTCAGACCGGTTTCGTTCTGAGGAAATCGCTGGAACTCGGGCTTAAACCTGTGGTGGTCATCAACAAGATCGACCGTCCCGGAGCCCGTCCGCAGAAGGTCCTGGACATGATATTTGACCTCTTCTGCGATCTTTCAGCCAGCGACGAGCAGCTGGATTTTCCGGTAGTCTACACCAGCGCCAGAGCGGGTTATGCCAGGCTGGAGCCGGACGACGAATCCGACACCCTTAAGCCGCTCTTCGAGATGATCCGGGACCATGTCACTCCTCCTGCTGGAGAAGCGGGGGCTCCATTTCAGATGCTGGTGGCCAACATCGCATATGATGACTACATCGGCCGTGTCGCCACCGGGAAGATATTCAACGGCACCGTCCGGAGCGGTCAGACCGTGACACTGATCGCGGGAGACGGGACTCATCGGACAGGACGGATATCAAGGCTTTTAGGTTATGAGGGGTTAAAGCAGGTGGAGATCACGGAAGCGTCCGTGGGTGATATCGTAACCGTTGCGGGATTCGATGAAATCGGCATCGGAGAAACCATTGCCGACCCCGCGGAGCCGGTGGCCATAGACTACGTAGCGATCGACGAACCCACCATCTCCATGAACTTCATGGTCAACACGTCTCCCTTTGCCGGAAGTGAAGGCAAATACCTGACATCCCGGCAGCTCCGGGAACGGCTCATAAAAGAATTGCGGTCCAATGTGTCGCTTCGCGTAGAGGAAATGAAAGGCACCGACGGTTTCAAGGTCTCCGGCCGGGGCGAACTTCACCTTTCCATCCTTATCGAGAACATGAGGCGTGAGGGATTCGCTCTGGCTGTCTCAAAACCCAGGGTGATCCTCCGTGAGGTGGACGGCCGTACGTGTGAGCCGATGGAACACCTCGTAGTCGATGTGGACGAAAAATATCAGGGGACGGTCATCGAGAAACTGGGTCTGCGCAGGGCGGAAATGATTTCAATGATACCCATGGACAGTGTCAACAGGCTGGAGTTCATTGTGCCTGCCCGGGGGCTCATCGGATTCAGGACCGAGTTTTTGACCGACACCAAGGGAACCGGAATCATTACCCACACATTCCACAGCTACGCACCCTTTCGGGGGGAAATTCCCGGGCGTAAAAACGGGTCTCTCATCGCGCTGGAAGATGGGAAAACGACCGCCTACGGGATTTTCGGCCTTCAGGATCGTGGGGTTTTCTTTGTTGGTCCCGGACTGCAGGTGTATGAAGGAATGATTATAGGGCGGCACAGCAAGGACAATGACCTCGTGATCAACCCGTGCAGGGAAAAAAAACTTACCAATATGCGCGCATCCGGAAGCGACGATACGGTCCATCTGACACCGGCCAGAGAGCTTTCGTTAGAGCAGGCCCTGGAATTTATAACTGACGACGAACTGGTTGAGGTCACTCCTAAATCGATCCGGCTGCGGAAGAAGTTCCTGAATGCCAACGATCGAAAAAAACACTCCAAGGCTTCCGGAGCTTTCACTGTCTCACCTGTCGCCGGAAATCGGTCGGCTTAGCTGGTTTGACTGATCCAGGAGAAACGACAGTGAACGTCCATGATAACGGGTAACGGCGCATGGGTAACGGGGCAACGCCCCATAAGGATTCGGACGACGGGGCGCTGAAATACGGCTGGTTGCCCCTGCCGGAGTTTTTCTTGACAGCGCTGCGATACATGTGTAAACTTTCACAGTAGAGGTTGCACGCCTCTCAACGGGGGGGACCCGGGACGGTTCAGACTGTCCCGGGTTTCTTTTGGTGCGCCCGGCAGGGCGCACTCACTTGGAGGTGCGTTCTCCGCGTCAGCTTTTCCCCTCGCTGGGTGAAAAGTAAACCTGGGTCTTGATCATCGTTTCGAACCGGGAAAGGATCCGGCGGACTTCGGAGGACGTGCCTACCTTGAGGGCCCTGCGTGCCGCCCTCACGCAATCCTGATGCTTTATAAGGCGTATAGATCTTTTGACAAGCGGGATTGCGGCAGCATTCATCGACAGGTCCGTAACCCCCAGTCCGAGGAGGAGGGGGGTCCAGAGGGGAAGAGCGGCTATCTCGCCGCACACCCCAACCGGGATGCCGTTGTCTCTGGCTGCCTTGGTGGTCATCTGAATGAGGCTGAGAACCGCCGGGTTCATGGGATCATAAAGGTGGGCCACTTTAGGATTGTTCCTGTCCACGGCAAGGGCATACTGGGTGAGATCGTTGGTGCCTATGGAGAAGAAATCAACTTCCTTGGCCAACCTGTCCGCAAGGTGAACAGCGGCCGGAATCTCGATCATAATGCCCACAGGAACCCCCGGATCGTGGGGAACCCGTGATACCTCCAATTCCCGTATCGACTCCTCAATAAGGATTTTAACCCGTCGGATCTCTTCCATGGAAGAGATCATTGGTATCATAATGTTCACCGAGCCATGGATCGCCGCTCTCAAAATGGCCCTGATCTGAACCTTGAAAATATCCACCTTCTCCAGACACATACGGATGGACCGCCAGCCCAGGAACGGATTGTCCTCCTTGGGCATCTTAAGATAGGGGATGTTCTTGTCACCCCCTACGTCCAGGGTCCTGATGGTCACCGGTTTGCCCATGGATCCTTCAACCATGCGGCGGTAGATCCTGTACTGATCATCCTCCCCAGGAAGCACGTTTCTGGCTATAAAAGGAAGCTCTGTACGATACAGTCCAATACCCTCCGCACCGTAAAATGAGGTAAGCTTGAGATCGGAAAGCAAACCGACGTTCCCCATGAGCTCGACCCGGTAACCGTCCAGGGTTACAGCCGGAAGATCCCTTTCACTCACCAACTCCACAACGTGACGGTTGTAATCCTCCGTAAGGCGTCGGTATTCCCGAACAATACTTTCATCGGGATTGACGAAGACGGTTCCCATGTTTCCGTCGACGATCAGGAAGTCGCCGGAGTGTACTATGTCGAGGATCTCGTCGATTCCCACAACGCAGGGAATACCCATGGATCTCGACAGGATGATCGCATGGGATGTGTGCCCACCCCCCGCTGTGGCGACACCCTCTACCTTCTGGCCTGCAAGACTGGCGGCATCAGAGGGAGTTATCAGGCGTGAGACAAGGATCCCTGCTTTCTCGATAAACATGGCGTCTTCCGAACCCGACCCGGATAATAGCCTGCCAAGCCGCCGCCCTACATCCTCAATGTCAACGCCCCTTTCCCTGAGATAGGGGTCGTTAATGTTGTCGAAACTGTTAAGGTAATCCGAGACGACGGTTTTGACTGAGTAAAGCGCTGTGTACCCCGACGAGATAAGGTCGTCTACTTTCTGTGTAAATCCCTGATCCTCGATCATCATCAAATGAATATTGAAAATTGCCGCGTCTTCCTCCCCGAGTTGTTCATGAACACGACGCTGGAGCTTTTCGATCTCCGTTCTGGCTTCTGCTACGGCATTATCCAGAAATTTTCGTTCCTGCTCAGGATCGTCGGAGTGTTTCTCCATGAGGTAGTGAAAGTCATCAGGACCCTCAAGGATTATGGCAGTTCCCATGGCGATGCCCGGAGCGGCGGGGATGCCGTGCAGAAGCCTGGATTGATGAGCAATTTCTGCGACAGGCTTCGGGGCGGCAGCGTCCATTGAAAGGCCATTCAAGAGACGGGCGTTGACGACAACACCGGCCACCTGCCCCGCAATGGTGTTGAACAGTTGAAGCTCCTGCTTGGTGTAGGACCGCTCGCCTTTGTCCTGAACCACGAGGACCCCTATGGGATTGCGCCGGCTGATGAGGGGAACTCCCAAAAATGTGTGATAGTGCTCCTCTTTTGTTATGGGAAAGTATCTGAAACGGGGATGTTTATCGGCATTTTGCACCACGAGCGGTGTCCTGGTCTCAAAGACCAGCCCGGTCAGGCCCTCACTGGGTCTCATCTTGACCTTCCCGATGGCGCTGCGTGAAAGGCCTTCTGTGGCGGCCAGGGCAAGATGGTCCCGTTCGTCATTGTAAAGGTATAGCGAACAGACATCGGTGTGCATCTCCCTCTTGACCAGGGAGACGATATTGTCGACAGTCCCCCTGAAATCGTGTGACTCACCGATTAACCTGCTAATCTGTTCCAGAAGACTGATCTGATCCCTTGTGGGGCACACGTCAGGTTTACCTCCGAATTAAGCGTATTTGCGAACAATGATCCCCCGATCGAAATGAACCTTAACTCGTGGAGTTTATCATATCCAGATGCGATTATTCCACATTTAGGGAAGGTTGTAATAAAGCCATGTGCTGGTTTTCGTGGAATTGTCACGTTTTGGTTCTCCCTGGAGACGGGGAGATTTAAATCTCTCCGGAGTCGGAGAAGGAGTAGTAAGAGGACACCGTGATGACCAGATGGTCGAGAAAACGGATGCCCATGAGGGTCGAAGCCCTTGCAATCCGGTCGGTAAGCGACCTGTCATCGGCAGAAGGGGCCGGGTCGCCGGAGGGGTGATTGTGCATGCAGATGATGCTTGCAGCTGCATGCCTGATGGCGGGTTTGAGGATGTCCGCCGGGCTGACGTGAACCGTGTTGACCGATCCCACCGCCGTTGTTTCTTCATAGATGATCCTGTTCCGGCTGTTGAGCGCCAGAACGACAAAATGCTCCTGTTCCCTGATCCCGGCGGAGAATCTGAAGAGCTCGAAGATGTCTCGGCTGCAGCTGATGACCCTGCCCCCGGTTCGGGGTACGCTGACAAGGTCGAGGAGCCTGGGCAGAGCAAGAATGGCATTGGCCTTTGACGGACCCATGAATCGTACCTCCATTAAGCTCTTGCGGTCGGCTCGCAGAAGCTCTGCCATGGAATAACGGGTCAATACCGCTTCGGCGGCCCGATGTCCGATAAAGGATCTCAGGACGCCTAACTCCCTCATCTCGGGCTGTCTTTCGTTATTTGACATGAGAATGGCTTTTTTTCTCTTCATCGTATATAAATCTATTCAAGATGGATGCCACCGAACAATGTTACATATGTGTCCCGGGTTTTATTGAGGTCGCCACCTCAGGAGAAATGGATGTGGTTGATCTGACGGCTGGTCTGAAGGAGAAGGTCGTGTATTCAGGCGCCCACGACGGTGTCGCCACACTTTTTGTTGCCGGCTCCACAGCCGCACTCACCACAATCGAGTTTGAACCGGGGGCAGTTAATGACCTGAGAAAGGCCCTCTCCAGATTGGCCCCGGATGGGGAGAAGTACGAGCATGATGCCAGGTGGGGGGACGGGAACGGAAGGTCCCACATTAGGGCTGCTCTTCTGGGCCCATCTCTCGCGATTCCCATCAGGGATGGTGGGGTCGTCCTGGGTACCTGGCAGCAGGTTGTTCTCGTGGAGATGGACCTCAGGGCAAGGAACCGTCTAGTCTATGTTCACGTATCCGGTACTGCCCCCGGTCAGACGCCAGGTCCATGAGATTCCTCAATTCCTTAGAGCTCAAGAAGATCCTGGAATTTCCAGCGCCCGTGAACGGCCAGATCTCGGAGGATCTTTTTACCATGACCCTTCGCAGTGTTCACCAGATAGTGGGAGAGGCGAAACTCGGGCCGGGCGAGAACGACACCAGGGAGGCCAGGCGCATCAAGCGTCCTTCCAGGCGTTCAGCCGGTGAGAATATCGGATGGTGGGACCTTGGACAGGGCGCATATTGGATCACATTCAACGAAAAGGTGGAGGTCCCCCCCGACTGCGTCCTCGTTATCCAGCCCCATAAACGGATTCTGGGCAACGGTGTGTGGCATCCTGCGATTTTTATCCGTGATTGGGATAAGGAGATGGACGGAGTGCTCCTGATCGTTTCGGCCAGGGGAGTAAAGGTCAGCGAAGACGCGGTTATCTCCTGCTGTTTCGTCGTCCGCCTGGACTGACCCCGGCAAATATTATTGACAGGACAATGGTTATCTGTTAGCAGGGGAGGGCTATGGGTAATTTGTTTACGAAAACACAGAATGTTGTCTCAGCCGGTTATTGGTGGTGGCGGGTAGATCCTGCAAGGGGGGCTCTGCGCCGCTGATCCGGTAAATTCATATTCCGAAATCAAGGCCGCGGGTTCTCCTGGAACCCGCGGCCTTTTTTATGGGGCCACGGGAAAAGCGGCCCCATTTTTTTTGGATCTTTTAAGGAACACGGAGGAGAACATGAAAACAGCAACTACTCACAGGGCGCGGGACATGCATTTAAAATGCGCCTACAGGGAACTCCCTTTTGAAATGGGCGAAATGCCCGAACTGGACAGGGCGCTGGGTCCGCTGGGGTCCATAGGGTTCCTGGAGAGCCGGGAGGGCACGGAGAAATGGGCCCGTTACGGCATCGCCGCGGCCCGTCCCCTGTTTGCACTTGAGGGCACGAAGAACAGGTACCTCCTCAGGGATTTTGACGGAAACGTCACGGAAGGGTTTGCGGAGGACCCCCTCTCCCTGCTCCGTTCCCTGGAGCCTGACGGCTATATTCCTGCAGGGCTTTCCTCTTTCAGGTATGTAGGCGGATGGCTCGGTTTCCTGGGATACGAAGCGGCTGAACGTTTCGAGGGAATTCCCCGCGCGGCCAACGACGATCTCGACCTGCCCGACTATGCTTTCTTCATCCCCTCAATCCTCATCCTGAAGGATGCGGTTCAAAGACGGCTGGTGTTGGTGGCGTGGGCCCGTGATGACGAGAGCGCTGAGGAACTGGTCGCGGTGGCCGGATCCCTGCTCCACGAACATCAGGGGGAGCCGTTGGAAGATCCCTCCGTAGATCTGGCTCGGGTGGCTGAATCCTCCTGTCCCAAAGACCTGTTTCTTCGGGATGTGGCCAGGGCCAGGGATTTGATCGACGATGGCGAGCTGATACAGGTGGTCCTTTCCCGGCGATGGGAGGTATCCCCTTCTCCATCCCCGGAGGAGGTCTATCGGTCCCTGTCGAACCTCAACCCATCGCCATACCATTTTTATCTCCGATTCCCGGGCGGGGTGCTGTTGGGCGCGTCACCTGAACTCTTAGTCAGAAGGGAGAACGACACATTGACGGTACGGCCCATCGCCGGGACCAGGAGAAGGGGAAACAACAGGGAGGAGGACCTTGCCCAGGCTGCCGATCTTCTCGCTGACCCAAAGGAGCGGGCGGAACACATCATGCTGGTGGATCTGGGGAGAAATGATCTTGGACGGGTTTCAGCCTCCGGATCTGTGGAGGTCACCCGCAGGATGGAGGTCGAGTCCTTTTCCCACGTCATGCATCTCGTCTCGGAGGTCCGTTCATACATCGCCGCAGGCAAAGATTCCTACGATGCACTTCGCGCAGCCTTTCCGGCGGGTACCGTCTCCGGGGCGCCCAAGGTGAGAGCCATGCAACTCATATCGGAGATGGAACCGGTGGTCCGTGGGCCCTACGCCGGGGGCGTGGGGTATTTCGATGTCAGGGGGAACATGGATTTCTGCATCACGATCCGATCGGTCTTCTTCTCCGGGGAACGCGCCTATATTCAATCGGGAGCGGGGATCGTGGCGGACTCCGTGCCGGAGAAGGAGTGCGATGAAATACAGGCGAAGGCGGAGGCCATGTTTCGGGCCTTCGGGAATGTGAGGGTGCTCTAATGATCCTGATCATAGATAACTACGATTCATTCACCTACAATATTTTCCAGGCTGTGAGCACCCTGGATCCGGAGGTAGTGGTCATAAGAAACGATGGGCTGACCCCGGATGAACTGGAGAAGATGCAGTTGAGCCACATGGTGGTGTCGCCGGGCCCGGGCCGTCCGGAGGGGGCAGGAGTGAGCAAGGAGGCCATCCGCCGGATGGCCGGCAAAATCCCGATTCTCGGGGTGTGTCTCGGGCACCAGGCCATCGGCGAGGTTTTCGGAGGTGAGGTGGTTCGCGCTTCCCGCATTATGCATGGGAAATCTTCAGCTATCACCCATGGAGGGGATGGGATTTTCGAAGGTCTCCCCGTTCCGTTCGAGGCGATCCGTTATCATTCCCTGGCCTTGAGCCAAAGGAGCATCCCCGAAACACTTGAGGTCACAGCGACAGCTGACGACGGGGAGGTAATGGGAGTTCGGCATCGCCGGATGACAGTCGAGGGGGTCCAATTCCATCCGGAGTCCTTCGGCAGCCCGGGAGGAATAAAGATTTTCAGGAATTTTCTGAAGCTTAAAGGAGGAGTACGTCATGATGCGTGAAATGTTGGCCCGTGTGACAAGCGGGGAAAATCTGGACACGGGATCCATGGTGGCCGCGGTCAGCACCATTATGGACGGAGAGGTCTCACACACCCAGATGGGAGCGTTCCTGACGGCTCTGAAGGTTCGGGGAGAGACGGAAGAGGAGATTGCCGGAGCGGCCATGGCGCTTCGGAGCCGGTCTGTTGCGTTTCCCGGCGGCAATCTGAGTGATGCCCTCGATACCTGCGGGACCGGCGGGGACGGGGCGGGAACCGTCAACGTATCCACCCTCGCCGCACTGACAGCGGCCGGCGCCGGTGCCAGGGTGGCCAAACACGGGAACCGGTCCGTTTCCAGCAGGTGCGGCAGCGCCGATCTGCTGGCAGCGCTCGGGGTTAAAACCGACACCTCTCCACAGGTGGCCGCCCGGTGTCTTGACGAGGCCCGGTTCGCTTTCCTGTTTGCCCCTATCTACCACCCGGCCATGAAGGCTGTTGCCCCGGTGAGAAAGGACCTTGGATTCAGAACACTGTTTAACCTTGTTGGCCCCCTCTGCAATCCTGCGGGGGTCAACAGGCAGTTGCTGGGAGTTTTCAGCGAGGACCTGGTCCCGCTGATGGCGGGCGTTCTTTTAAGGCTGGGAACAAAAAGGGCAATGGTCGTTTCTTCGGAGGACGGCCTGGACGAGATCTCAGTCAGTTCCCCCACAACCGTCGCAGAGGTTATGGAAGGGAGAGGGATCCAGATGCGGACCCTGGAACCCGAAGACTACGGGATCAAACGGGCGAAACAAGGCGCGCTCCGGGGCGGCACGCCGGAGGAAAATGCCGTGATCTCCCTGGAGATACTTCGGGGAAGCCACGGGCCCATGAGGGACGCGGTACTTCTCAATACAGCCGCAGCCCTCGAGGTGGCCGGCGTCGCGGGAGATATGCACGAAGGCCTTGATCTGGCGACACGTTCCATAGACCGTGGTTTGGCCATGGGAGTTCTGGAGAAGGTGAAGTTGATAACTTCTCAGGAAGCCGTCAACGCGACCAATAAAACATAACGCGGGTGCCGGATCCAGGCTCCTGAGCAGGTACAGCAGAGATGAAAAACAGTTTTCTCCAAACGGCCGGTAAAGCAGCCGCTGTTAACACATTGGCATGGAAGGAACGCTTCGGCCAGGCGGAAAGTTGTAAGCGAAGGCCCGGACCGCCTTTTCTCCCCGGCAACGGCGAAGGGTGCGGCATCATAGCCGAGGTAAAGCTGAAAAGCCCGTCCCGTGGGGCGCTTATTGAGGTGACCCGGGCTATGGACCTGCCGGAGAAATACGAGTCGGGGGGCGCAGAGGCGGTGAGCGTGGTCGTGGAGGAACGTCATTTCGGCGGGTCGCCGGAGCTCTTCGGGGAGGTGGCCGCCAGAACACAGCTGCCCCTCCTGTGGAAGGATTTTGTAATAGACCCCTTCCAGATCGGGTTGGCCGCCCGGTTGGGCGCCTCGGGCATTCTCCTCATTGCGGGCCTGCTTCCGGGCGATGCCCTTCCAGGGATGATCGAGGGATGCCGGCGTGAGGGCCTGCGGCCTTTAGTTGAGGTGCACGACGAGGATGAGCTTTCCGCGGCCATTGACGGGGGCGCTGACCTCGTCGGGGTCAACAACCGCAATCTGGTAACCCTGGAGGTGGACACCGGCCTCTCAGAAAGGTTGGCTCCTTTCGTCGGCGGTCCGGTCCAGGGCGTTGCCGAGAGCGGCTTTCACCGGGCTGAGGATATCAGAAGGATGAGGGATCTTGGCTACAGGGCGGTCCTGGTCGGGGAGGCGCTTATCCGGGCCGACGAATTGGAGAAAAAGCTGGGCGCCATGGTCGGCGCCGGGAGGAGAGGATGAAACCCTCACTGAAGATAAAGATCTGCGGTTTTACAAGGGTTGAAGATGCCCTTGAGGCGTGTGCCCTGGGAGTAGATCTGTTGGGTTTTAACTTTGTCCCGGGGAGCAGCAGATATCTGAGCCCTTACACTGCCAGGGCCATCTTTGACGAACTGCCGCCCTTCGTCGACAAGGTCGGAATATTTGCCGGGGAGGAAGTAAACATGGTCAATGACCTTTTTACCTTCCTTGATCTCGATGCGCTTCAGCTTCACGGAGATGAGGACATGGGATACTGTCGGAAAATCAAGGCGCCTTTTATCAAGGCGGTACGGGTGGGAGGACCTCGCGATCTGGAGGGGCTTGAAGATTTCGGCGCGTGCGCATATCTTCTGGATGCCAGGGTGGCTGGAGAACTGGGAGGAACCGGGGCCGTCTTCAACTGGGACCATGCTGTGGACGCGTGTCGAAAGCACAGGATTTTCATTGCCGGTGGGCTGTCACCCGACAACGTGGGCCGTGCGGTGAGGAAGCTTTCGCCTTACGGAATCGACGCCGCCTCCGGGGTGGAATCGTCACCGGGGATAAAAGATAGCGTGCTTATGGAGAGATTCGTCAGGGAGGCCAGGTGCGCTTCCATGGGAAACGGGGGAGGCTGCCGAAATGTTGCGTGCTAGCTTGCCCGACGCCAGGGGGTTTTTCGGCGCTTTCGGGGGACGGTTCGTTCCAGAGGTCCTCGCCCCGGCTGTCGATGAATTGAGTGCCGCTTTTCAGAAAGCCCGGAATGATGAGTCGTTCAAGCAGGAGCTCGCCGCTGTCATGCGGGATTTTTCCGGACGTCCGACCCCCCTGACCACCGCGGTGAGGTTCGCCGGGGCGGGGCATTCCTTTGTGCTCGAACTGAAACGGGAGGACCTGAACCACACCGGCGCACACAAGATAAATAATACTCTGGGGCAGGTCATGCTTGCGGTAAGGATGGGGAAAACCCGGATCATCGCGGAGACCGGGGCCGGTCAGCACGGTGTCGCCACCGCCACCGCCGCGGCGCTGTTCGGCCTGCCATGCTCGGTATACATGGGGGTCGAGGACATTGCCAGGCAGGCCCCCAACGTGGAAAGGATGCGGCTTCTGGGCTCCGAGGTTGTGCCAGTGGATAAGGGGTCGGGTACCTTGAAGGACGCGGTCAACGAGGCTATGCGGGATTGGGTAAGACATGTGGGGTACACATTCTACGTCCTGGGCTCGGCGGTTGGCCCCCACCCGTACCCTCTCATGGTCCGTTACTTCCAGTCCGTCATCGGGGTGGAGGCACGCGAACAGTTCATGCAAAGGTATGGGGAACTTCCCCACATGCTGGTTGCCTGTGTGGGAGGCGGGAGCAACGCGGCGGGGCTTTTTTCCCCTTTTCAGGATGATGAAGTTTTAATGGTGGGGGTTGAAGCCGGTGGCAGGGGTATGGCGCCCGGGCAGCACGGCGCCTCGCTGGGCATGGGGAGCCCGGGTATTTTCCACGGAAGCCTCAGCTACGTGCTCCAGGACGACGACGGTCAGATTATCCCGGCCCACTCCGTGTCTGCGGGACTGGATTACCCCGGGGTAGGGCCTGAGCACAGCTGCTGGAAACAGGACGGGCGCGTTGCATACCACAGCGTCGGTGATGAAAAGGCCCTCGCTGCGGCCCGGAGGTTCACAAGGGATGAGGGCATACTCCCGGCTCTCGAGACGGCCCATGCCCTGGCCTGGATATCCGAAAACAGTGAAACCCTCGCCGGAAAAAAAGTCCTGCTTTGCCTTTCCGGCAGGGGCGACAAGGACATGGAAGCCCTGCTGGAAGAGAGGAGTTAACGGGTGAAACGGCTTGGTGATGTCTTTTCCAGAGGACGAAAGGCGCTCGTTATCTTCCTTACCGCCGGTTTTCCCGGTCCCGGCCCGGATGTGGAACTTGCCCGCGCGGTCCTGGATGCCGGAGCGGATATCCTGGAACTGGGATTTCCCTTTTCCGACCCGTTGGCCGACGGTCCCCTGATCGAAAAGGCGTCGGGGATGTCCCTGGCCGCCGGAACGACACTGCAAAAGACCATGGAGTTGGCAGGGCGTCTTAGAAGGGACAATGCCCAGGTGCCCATCATCCTCATGGGTTACGCCAACCCGGTATTTCACATGGGATACAGGGAGTTTGCCGCACGGGCAAAGGATGTGGGGGTGGACGGGGCTATAATCCCGGATCTTCCACTGGAGGAAGGTCTGCCCCTGAGGAATGAGCTTGCCGCCGGCAAGATGGCCCTCATACCCATGGCCGCTCCCAATACACCGGCGGAAAGGCTAAACGAGATCTTGAGGACCGGCTCAGGGTTCCTTTACATGGTCTCCATGGCCGGCCTGACGGGAGACGTGTTCCAGGCCAACGCCCCGTGGCGGCAGTTGGCATCGACAGCCAGAAAAGATGGGAGGCTTCCGGTCTGCGTCGGGTTCGGAATCCGGAATGGACAGGACGCCGCAAGGGCTGCTGAAGCTGCTGACGGCGTGATCGTGGGCAGCGCGGTGACCGCGAAAATCCTTGAATCCGGGGACCAAAAAACCGCTATCAGAAATGTCGCTAATCTGGTAAATGAGCTGAGAGCTGGATTGGATAGCGTTACCTAAGGGGCAGTTCACTGAGAAGAAGTTGTCGAGATATCAAGGCTTTCCAGACCCCAGACACTAGGCCCTTCTTCCAGAGGAGTTTGAAATGCCAAGACCCTTTATGGCCAGGGGGCTTTTTGTCCTGCTGCTTGCCGCATGCGCCCTGCCGATTGTTTCCCCTGCCGCTGCGCTGGCCGCCGGTATTGTCATCGGCGTCCTTGGCGCTAACCCCTGGCCTCGCGGTACGGTGCACTACACCAAGCCCCTGCTGCAGCTTTCTGTGGTCGGACTCGGTTTTGGACTGAGCCTTGGGCAAATCTGGGTCACGGGACGACATGCCGCACTCTACACTGCCATCGGGATCACCCTCACCCTCCTTTTAGGCAGGGCGTTGGGAGGGCTCTTCGGTGCTGAAAGGAACACTACCTGGCTTATCGCCTTCGGCACTGCCATCTGCGGGGGCAGCGCAATTGCCGCCATGGCCCCTGTGATCCGTTCAAAGGACGAAGAAACGGCTGTGGCTCTGGCCACCGTCTTCACCCTGAATGCGGCCGCATTACTTCTATTCCCCCCCATTGGGCATCTCCTGGGTATGGATTCACAGCATTTCGGACTTTGGGCCGCGCTGGCTATCCACGATACCAGCAGTGTTGTTGGGGCCGCCAGCGCCTTCGGGGGCGGGGCTCTGGCCATCGCCACCACCGTAAAACTGACCCGTGCCGTCTGGATCATGCCCTTCGCCATGGGGACGGCATGGCTGAAAAAATCTGAGGGAAAGGTCAAGTTCCCCCTTTTTATCCTTGGTTTCGTAGCAGCAGCCGGTCTGCGAACTGCCCTCCCAGGGTTGGAAAGGATCTGGTCAGGTCTGTTCTCCGTTGCCAGGCAAAGCCTGGTGGTCACCCTGTTTCTCATCGGCGCCGGCCTCAGCCGGGCCGTGCTCAAGCGGGTTGGCCCCAAACCCTTTGCATTGGGGATCTGTCTTTGGCTGATCGTTGCAGGGGCCACGCTGGCCGCCATTTTGTACGGGTGGATCGGGTGAGATCATAGAGGCACAACGGCCCTGACAATGCCTTCCCTCCCATGGACTTTCCCGAGACTATCCTGCATAGTTGCACGTCAAGGTGGATTACGCTCCTCTACCGCAGACAAGGGGACGTTGGATGAAGACCTTTTCAGTAGAAGATCTTGCCCAATTTGACGGAAAGGACGGCCGTCCGGCGTACGTGGCCTACATGGGGAAAGTCTACGATATGACCGGCACAACCGAATCCGATCATGGCGATCATTTCGGCCATCCGTTTGGTGTGGACCTGACAGTGGAAATGGATGAAGCTCCCCACGATGACAATCCCCTGTTCGACCTTCCCGTTGTGGGAATCTTTCAGCCGGTGGCGAAGCCGCGGTAAGATAGGGTTTTCCACTTCCCCACTTCTGTGATAGATTGTTGACGACTTCGTAAAAAGCCATCAATGGACTTTTTACGACCCTATCGTTGTTAAAAATCCGGGCGAAGAATCCGGAGAGAAGCCTCACGTATAGATTCACGTATAAAATAGAAGGGGGATTTAAATCATGAGAAGAACTTTCCTTCTGTTGGCCGCCCTTTCCCTGCTCATGGCCCTGCCCCTTGTGGCCCGAGCCCAGGGAAAAACCGCCCGGCTGGTGGGCTACGAAAAAGCAGGTTTCGTAACCGGTGAGGTCGACCTTTCGGCTGACGGAAGCATGATCGAGGTGAAGAACTTAAAGAGCGTATACGATCAGCCTCTGGAGCTTTATGTGACCAAAGGGTTTGACAATCAGGCCGGCGTTAAGGTTGGCATGATCCCCGCCGGATCACACGGTGACATGCGTTTCGATGCCCCAGTCCCCCCCGGGGAGATGGAAGGCATGGACTCCGTGGTCCTGAAAGTTCCGGAATGGACCGTGCCGGTGGGACTCGGTCTCCTTCAGTAATCCGCCGATCGGCGGTAACCGGTCCGGTCCACGTGAGTTACATCTCTGGTATATATGTCCTTGAGGATGCGGCCGTTCTGGCCGAATCCCTGGCCGCTGGGATAGTTCGGCTCGGCTGTCATATTTATGATCCGGCCCCGGAAGGCAAGCTCCCTGGCAGGAAAAATACTGTCGAAGTATCTATTGCCGATTGGCATGATGGGTGGTCCCGGATCAGGCTCCTTGGGGATGTGGACGGCACGGAATATGTGACGGAACACCTGGCAGTTCAAACTCCACGTGAAAAGGTAATTTTCTGTCGTTATGAACCCGACATGGGGGAATTTTCCTATTCCTGTCTGCATATGGGGCAGGAGGTTGAACATTTCCGCAGCGATGGCCCGGGCCTGGAGTCCATTGTTTTTTCTTCTGAGCTGCGTAAGGTTCCATTGACCGGCATGCTTAACGTCAGGGCGTTTATTAATTCTTCCCTGACAGCTCAGGGGTTGGGGCCGCGCCATGAGGGTGCAATCCGTACGGGGCCTCTAGTCATTCGTTTTTCCCCTTTCGGGGAGCCCTCCATGATAAAAAAACTTCTTGGTGCGATGTGGCCCGGGACACCATGAACACCCGGAGCAGTATGAACTTGCCATCGGATACCGGAGAGCTATAATAAAAGTGAAGGCTGCCCGGGAGAACCGGAAACGCCTGGTAATGCGGAGCGTTGAGTCGAAATCCGGTTCTCCAGCCTTTTGGCACGGTTCCCCTCCTTTTCAAGCGGCCACCTGCTGTGCCTTGGGTTTTCCATAAAGGGCAGCCTTTTTTCTGCCCCTTCCTTTGGAAATTGCCGTTATCTCTGTTATACTGCCGCCGCTGCTCTGATATTGTAACTTTGATACGCTAAAACCCGTTTTAGTCAGAGTATGGACCTGTAAAAAGCCACGAATAGACTCTTTGCGACTCTACCAAAGAGAGGTTATGGGATCGGATAGTCCTCTGGGAAGAATCCACGTTGTTTTGAATCGTCCTCGCTATGGGGGGAACATCGGCTCGGTTGCAAGGGCGGTCAAGAATATGGGCCTCGGGGGGTTGGTGATCGCAGGCGCTGACGACTACATGGAGTCCGAAGCGCGGATGATGGCGGCATCGGCCGGTGATGTTCTCGAGTCGGCCAGGGTTTGCGATAGTCTGGAAGAGGCTGTTTTGCCCTATTCTGTTGTTCTGGGGGTTTCCCGCAGGGTAAAGAGCAGCCGCCGCAGGATCATGGACCCAAGGGAAGCCGCGCGGTTTGTCATTCGTGAGTTGGATAACGGGAAGATCGCCCTCGTATTCGGGCCCGAGGATTCCGGCCTTTCGGCGGTGGAGTTGGGTATGTGCCATGGGATCGTGTCGATCCCGGCCGCCGCCGATTATCCGTCTCTGAACCTCTCTCAGGCGGTAATGGTGCTGGCCTACGAATTGAGAATGAATCTGTCGGAATCCGAACGGAAGGTCAGATTGTTCGGGGGGCCATCCGTTGACGAGTTTCAGTCGATGCTGAAGCAGGTAGAATCCGTCCTGGAAAGCACGGGGTTCACAATCAATAACCCTGTGACCCAGGTCATGGTGCATTTGAGGGAGATCCTGGCCGGGGGCGTAAAAACATCGCAGGATGCCAGAATAGTCAGAGGTATATTCAGGCGGATCGCGTGGGCTCTTGAAAACGGGGGGACAGAGGGGGATGACCATGAAAAGAAGAGTTAGTTTTCTCGCAGTGGGCGCTTGGTTGTTGTGTGGCGTGATTTTTCTGGGGTCTGCTTTGCCTGCCACTGCGGCGACCATTATGGTAGGCGAGAAAGCTCCCCTGTTCACCACCAGGACACTGGACGGAAAGACGTTTAACCTGAAGGACGATATCGGCAAAAAGGTTATTCTCCTGAACTTCTGGTCAGTGTTCTGCCGGGATTGTCTCAGCAGAATTGAGGCGTTAAACAAGATTCACGATCTTTTCCAGACAAGAAATTTTGAACTTCTGGGTATTGCCGGTGATCCTCCAACGGAAAAGATGCTCAAAAAGGTAAGTCACTACGCTGTCAGGATGCACTATCCGGTGATCCTCGATCCGGACCTCGAAATTTATCAGAGTTACGGTGTGGAGATCATTCCATTTGCTGTCCTGATCGATATTGACGGGAATGTAGTCATGGCCATCGAAAGCCTCGATCCGGGACCGCTCAAACAAATTTCCGATGCCATCAATCGTTTGACAAAACGGTAGGGGGGCTTTCCGTTGACCTGCGGCAGGAAGCACAGGAACCCTTCCCCTACCGTGGACACCGTCATTCGACTCGACGGAGGCGGGGTTGTCCTCATAAAGAGGAAGAATCCCCCCTCGGGCTGGGCTCTGCCCGGAGGGTTCGTCGATTATGGAGAGACGGTAGAACATGCTGCTGTCCGTGAGGCGAAGGAGGAGACGGGACTGGAGGTCGAACTGGTACGTCTCCTGGGCGTCTATTCCGACCCGACCCGGGATTCCAGACAGCACACCATCTCCACGGTTTTCGTGGCCAGGGCCTCTGGAACCCCGATGGGGGGAGACGATGCCGCCGAGGCCGCAGTGTTCAACGAAAACGACCTGCCGGCTGAGATAGCCTTCGATCACCGGAAAATTCTCGAGGATTATTTTTCAACGAAATAATTCCGTGAAATTTCCAGAATGAGCCCTGTATACAAATTACCCACCTGGCAGTCCTTTCGCTGTGGAAAAAAGTGACACCTCGTCCTGGCCACGTCTTACCGGATAAAAATAAAACTCAATAAATTCAGCGAGTTAAAATTTTTTTTCAGCCTATGGGGGGGTTGGCACAGCCCATGCTTTATCAGTGGCAAACGGGTAATGAGACCCAACAGAATTCAAGCCGAAGGGCAAAAGCACGGGAGGTAAAAATGAGCAGGAAAACGATCATGGTAGCGGTACTGAGTTTGTCCCTGGTAGCAGTAGGCGCCGGTTTTGTACAGGCCCACGCCGGAAGATCCGAAGGTGGTAACGGCGGTTATGGTTCAGGTTATGGGTGCGAAGGCCCCGGCAGTGGTTACAGTGCGGGCATGATGGGCACAGGCCAGGGAATGATGGGCTCCGGCGGCATGCGCGGGCACATGGGTGGATATGGCGACGATGAACGTGGAGACCGCCGCTGGTATGGATTCGCCCGCAAAGATCAGCGCAATGCCAATATCACCCAGGATGAGGCCAAGGCCATGATCGAACTGCGCGTCAGCCGGAACCCCTACATCCAGGTCGGGAAGATCGTGTCCAATGAGGACGGTTTTGAGATTCAGGTGGTCACCAAAAAGGGCGGCGATCTTGTCAACAGGCTCCAGATTGAGAAGAGCAGCGGCAGGATATTCCCCATCTTCGAATAATCCATCGCCCCATAACAGTAACGAAAGCGGGGGAGGCCGAAAGGCCCCTCCCGCTGAATTTTGAAAACCTCAAACTCTCAAACTTATTCCCCCACGATTTTCACCAGCACCCGCTTCCTCCTTCGTCCATCGAACTCACCGTAGAAGATACTCTCCCAGGGACCGAAATCCAGCCGTCCGCCGGTGACGGCGACCACAACCTCACGGCCCATGACCTGGCGCTTCAGGTGGGCGTCGCCATTGTCCTCCCCGGTGCGGTTGTGCCGGTACCGGCCTATGGGTTCATGGGGTGCCAGCGCCTCAAGCCACTTTTCGTAGTCCTCGTGGAGGCCGGATTCGTTGTCGTTAATGAAAACCGACGCGGTGATGTGCATGGCGTTCACCAGTATTAGGCCCTCTTTAATGCCGCTTTCGCGCAGGCATTCCTCCACCTGGGGTGTGATATGTATAAATGCCCTGCGGGTGGGGACGTCAAACCAGAGTTCTTTGCGGTAACTCTTCATATCCTCCTCCTGAGCCGATCGCAGGCAGGCCGGCGCCCTCTATCCCTTTCCCGCACTCCTCGCGCTGCATTTTTGCCGCACAGGCGTTCTGGTACATCGAAGCGCAGAAATTTCTGGACATGGGTACACTTCCTGTCTGCTAGAGTTATTACATTAGGTTTTACTGATATAATTTTTTTGACGCGGGTGTCAAGCACGTTCCCGGTTTCGACTTCATGATTATTTGATAGTAGATTGCTGTTACAGTGCACAGCTGTAATAATGTGGTTGGACATTGGACATTGGACATTGGACATTGGACATTAGACATTGGTCGTTGGACGTTGGACGTTGGACCCGTCTTCGTCCTGCAGACTACGACGTGGCTGGCATTGGAACGACCGTGGCTCGAAGAGCGAAGGTGGAAGGAAAACGAACATGGCGAAATTTTCCGATTCGAACTGGGCTGATTCTGAATTTTCCAGGGAATACCTGGACAATGCGGAGGCCTACGTGCCGTTCAGGGGGGTCATGATCGATCTCGTGAGGTCCCACTGCGCACATTTTGTTGATGGTCCAGGCAAGGTCAGGCTCCTCGACCTGGGTTGCGGGGACGGGATCATCACCCGGGCCGTTTCCACCGGCATACAGGATCTGGAGGCCACCCTGGTCGACGGATCACAGGACATGCTCAACCTGGCCTCGGAGCGGCTCTCCGGCCGAAAGGGTTTCTCCTTTCAAAGGGCAAGTTTTCAGGAGCTTGGGGGCGGAGACTTTCCGCAGGGTCCCTTCGATCTCGTGGTATCTTCCCTGGCCATTCATCACCTTGATTTTGCGGAGAAAAGGAACCTGTTTAGCGACATTTTCGGCTGGCTGCGCCGGGGAGGGCGTTTCATCAACCTTGACTCCATTCTCGGGCCTTCCCCCGACCTGGAGGACTGGTACATGGCTCTCTGGAAGGAATGGATCGATCAGAGAAGGGCCGAGGGGAAAACAGACCGGGATTTTTCCGACATCATCAGGCGGTACAAGGAGAACCCGGACAACCGTCCAGACACCCTCCTTTCCCAGATGGACGTTCTAGAGAAAATCGGTTTCGAGCAAGTGGACTGTTTCTATAAATTGGGTCCTTTCGCCGTCTTCGGCGGCCGGAAGCCGGATAGGTGATTCAACATGTGACAGGGTAGTGGATGTCCGCCAAAACCAGGGGCAGGATCCAGGGTGAGATGCCTCGCCTGCCGTTAGCGGTCCCGCATTTGCCAAAGCAATTTCCTGCAGACCCCCCTGACCATCTTTACCTCTTCTTCTGTGGGGGTTGCCCTGTTGATAAAGGACCTCACCGCATGCATCATGTGGTCGGGGTTGTCTTCCCACAGAAAATCTGCTTTCGTAAGGGTCTCCTCGACATGCGTGTACATCCCCTCCAGGGAATTGAAGGAGGCCGGTGTCTGATGTGGATTCTCCTTATCAGGGGCAGCGGCCATCATGATCTGAAAAAGGGTTAATATGACGGCGTGGGAAAGGTTGTAGCTTGAAAGGCTGCCTGCTGAAGGGATGGTCACAACCATCTGGCATAATGTGAGCTCCCCGTTGGAAAGCCCTGTGTTTTCAGGGCCGAACAGGAGGGCAATGTCGGTAAATGCTGCTCGGGAGAGGATTGCAGGGGCAGCCTCGATAATCTCTACGGGGTCCCAGTACTTCCTGTCCCTTCCGGTTGTTCCCACGATGAAACCGGGTGCGGCCATGGAAAGGGCCTCGCTCAGGGAGGCGCATTTTGGGGCATTTTCAAGGATCCCGGCGGCTGAAACGGCAACTTTTCCCGCTGTACGCCAGTCCTCGGTTTCGGGGGAGGAAATAATAAGCCTTGAAAAGCCGGTGTTCGCCATGGCCCTCGTCACGGACCCTATATTTTCGGGGGTCGCGGGGCGGTGAAGAATAATCGTTATCCTATCGAGATATTGAAGGCTCATTTTGCGGCCGTCCACGCCTTCTCCTTCTCCTTTTTTTCGGCTGCGGAGCCCGGTCGGGGACCCCTTTGCCGATCTCTTTCCAGGAACCGATAAGCTCTTTCCCATCCTCAGTACCGCCGGCTACCACATCGAAGAGTGCCAATGCGTCCCTGAAATACGATTTGCGGAGGATCGTCTGTCGGCTGAGGTGAGGATCGCGCAGTGCGAAGAAACGATGCTGAGCAGCCAGTGACAGGCGTATGGTATCCCGAATCTTTCTCGGCACCTGGATGCGCTCGGCAATGGGAGAAAGAGTCTCCCGTGCAAATTTCAGATAGTCCGGCTTGTGGACTCCGCTGATTATGGAATGGTAGAGGGGATAGACCAGGACGGCTAACGCCAGCCATGGCTGCGGGACCTTGCCATTCTGACTGTAGTGGTCAAGGCGCGACAGGATGTCCAGATATTCGTCAAAACCGGATTTTGCTATGTGGTGGTTGATCTCCGGAAGGATGGATTCCAGGAGCCCTACCTGGTACAGAAGGGAGAGCGCCGCTCCGCTGTTTCCCCTGTCCATCATGCGCACGATTTCATCCAGTATCCTTGGAAGAGCCCCCTCCCAGATTTCATCCCTCAGGGAAAAAATGGCCGCAGCGCTTGCCGTGTCCAGCGAGAAACCCAGAAGAGAGGCAAAACGCACCGCGCGGAGCATCCTGATGGGGTCCTCCCGGAAACGGACGTCAGGGTCACCGATGCAGCGGATGATCCCGGCGTTCAGGTCACTCAGTCCGTCAAGATAGTCGACAATGGAAAAATCGGCGATGTTGTAGAAAAGGGCATTAACGGTAAAGTCCCTACGTGAAGCGTCCTCTATCGGCGTACCAAATGTATTGTCGGACTTTATTGGACCATCTTCACCGTTGAACTCGGATATGGTCCTGAAGGTCGACACCTCGATTATCTTGCCGCCGTGGAAATAGATATGGGCAAGGCGAAACCTGCGGCCGATGAGGCGACAGTTGGAAAAAAGCTTTCGGACCTGGTTGGGATGAGCCGAGGTGCTGATATCGAAATCCTTGGGCTTTCTGCCCAGGAGAATATCCCTGACCCCTCCTCCCACCAGATAAGCGATGTGCCCGTGATTGTGCAGCCTGTAAAGGACCTTGAGGGCATCGGGGTCGATGTCCTTTCGGGAGATGTTGTGGTTCGGCCGGCTGATTATGACCGGGCGAAGTGCGGGCGCAGGATATCCTCGGAAGTTCGACATTGCCATACCTTATTATTTTTTCCTCCCCCGGATGTCAAGGACCTGGGAATACAGGTACATGGCTTCAGGTCCATTGACAGCATTGAGTTAGTGGTTATTTTTAGAGCGTTCTATTGTAACTGGAAAGGCTTCACTCAATTTATATAAGGAGGATTTGCGAAATGGCAAAGGTTATAGGGATCGACCTCGGCACCACCAACTCGGCGGTGGCTGTGATGGAGGGCGGAAGTCCCAAGATTATTCCCAACGAGGAAGGCGGAAGGACGACCCCCTCGGTAGTCGCCATCACCAAGGACAATGAACGTCTGGCGGGCCAGGTCGCCAAGAGACAGGCAGTTACCAACCCCCAGAATACGGTTTATTCCATAAAACGCTTCATGGGACGTCGATACGATGAGGTGCCCGAGGAGATCAGTATCGTTCCGTACAAGGTGACCAAGGACAAGTCCGGGAACGCTTCCGTTGAGCTGAAGGACAAGATCTACACCCCGCCGGAGATCTCGGCAATGATCCTTCAGAAGCTCAAGAAAGCGGCTGAGGATTACCTCGGTGAGAAGGTCACTCAGGCAGTTATCACCGTGCCTGCCTATTTTAATGACAGTCAGCGGCAGGCAACGAAAGACGCCGGCAAGATTGCCGGCCTTGAGGTCCTTCGCATCGTCAATGAGCCCACCGCGGCTGCGCTTGCCTACGGTCTGGAGAAGAAGGCCGACGAGAAAATAGCAGTATATGACTTCGGCGGCGGAACCTTCGATATATCCATCCTTGAGGTGGGTGACAACGTGGTCGAGGTGAAGAGCACCAACGGGGACACCCATCTGGGCGGTGACAATATCGACCAGGTGGTTATCAATTACCTGGTGGACGAGTTCAGGAAGGATCAGGGCATTGATCTTTCCGGCGATCCCATGGCAATGCAGCGCCTCAAGGAAGCTTCCGAGAAGGCGAAGATCGAGCTGTCCAGCACCCAGGAGACCGATGTCAATCTTCCGTTCATCACCGCAGACCAGAGCGGGCCGAAGCATCTTAATATCAAACTGACACGTGCGAAGTTTGAACAGATGATCGAGGACCTGGTCAAAAAAACCGTCGGGCCATGTAAAAAGGCCCTCAAGGATTCTGGCCTTAAACCAGGCGAGATTGACGAAGTTGTTCTCGTTGGCGGTTCGACCCGTATCCCCCTGGTTCAGAAGTCGGTCAAGGAGCTGTTCGGTAAAGAGCCGCACAAGGGCGTGAACCCTGATGAGGTCGTGGCGCTGGGCGCCGCTGTACAGGCCGGAGTGCTGGCTGGCGAGGTTAAGGATGTCCTCCTGCTGGATGTGACCCCTCTGTCACTTGGAATCGAGACCCTCGGTGGAGTAATGACGCCGCTTATCCAGAGGAACACCACCATCCCGACCAGGAAATCCGAGACCTTTACCACCGCAGAGGACAACCAGAACCAGGTTGAGATCCACGTTCTTCAGGGCGAACGGCAGATGGCGGTGGATAACAGGACACTCGGGCGATTCCATCTCATGGGGATTACGCCGGCGCCCCGCGGGCTGCCCAAAATCGAGGTGACATTCAATATCGATGCCGATGGCATCGTCAACGTCTCCGCGAAAGACACAGCCACCAACAAGGAGCAATCCATCAAGATCGAAGCCACAGGCGGACTCGCTGAGGAAGAAATTGAAAAGCTGGTGAAGAATGCCGAAGAACACTCCGAAGACGATCGGAAAAAGAAGGAACAGGTCGAGGTTAAAAACCGCCTTGATTCCCTGATCTACGATGTCAACAAGAACCTTTCGGAGAACAAGGACAAGATACCTGAGGAGGAGGCCAAGAGCCTTGAGGATTCCCTCGCAGCGGGCAGGGAAGCTCTTAAAGAGAGCGACACCGACGAGATGAACCGCGCCATCGAGGGGATCACCCAGGCATCGCACAAACTGGCCGAGATCCTGTATAAAGAAACACAGACCGACGGAGGACCCGGGGCCGGCGGCCCCGCTGGAGGTGAAACCGGCGCGGGAGATTCGGGCGGTGATGAGGATGTGGTCGATGCCGAATACACCGATCAGTAACTCACGCACGGAAACTGCCGATCCGATGTAACATGTTCAAAAGAAACTGTTGTGCTCCGGGGGAAATGTAAAGCCCCCGGAGTTTTTTTTGTCCTGATCCGGCAATAATCCGGCCGCGGATTTCAGGTTTTCTAAAAAAAACGATACTGGTATAGTGGCCAACACCTGATGAAAACTTCGAGAAAAGGCACCATCGGACTTTTTACGATCTTGCCGACAGTATTCAAGGAAAGTTGACACGCATGATAAAACAACCGTCCAGATGGCCCACTGCTTTTCTTTCAGCCCTGGTCTTTATTACGGTCACTCTTCTCGCCCCGGCCCGGGCCGAACCCATGCGCGGTATCAATGTAGGGGACAGCATACCACCCAGAACCGTCGAAACTCTGGACAAAGAGAAGATGACAATCCCGGCTGAGAACGGGATCACTGTCCTGGTTTACTGGGCGACGTGGAACCCGAGGTCCGCTCCGGCCCTCGCAACATGGGAAAAGTACGCCGAGGAATACAGGGATCAGCCTGTTACGGTTGTCGCGATAAACGCCGACCATCAGATGATGGATGCTTCAAAACTGAAGCTGGTGCAAAGCTATATCGAGGAACACAAGGTTGGGCTTCCGGTTTATGTGGATGCGGGTCTGGAGCTTTACAATGAGATCGGTGTTGTCGTACTGCCCACAACACTCTTTTTTCACAGCGATGGAAAACTCGTATTCAAGAGAGGCAGCTTTTCCTCCGGCGCTCCCCTTGATCTGAAGGAAGCCCTGGAGCAGGAACTGGGTATCGGTAAATCGAAGGAGGAGGTGAAAAAGGAAAAAGCGGCGCGGGAGGCCGTCTACAAGCCAAAGAACAATGCCCTCCTCTATTACAATCTAGGAATCCAGCTTGAAAAGAGAGGGATGAAAAAGAAAGGCAGGGACCGGTGGATCCTGGCTCTTCAGCGTGATCCGGATTACGCCGATCCGCTGATAGCCCTGGAGAATTACTTCTTCAAGGACGGAAGGACATCCGAGGCGGAAGTTGCGCTTAAGGACCTTCTCGAACGCAAGGGGCTTGGTGAGTTGAAAGACCGGTTGTCCCCGCCTGGGGAACCGGGCAAAACCGAGGGCATGGAGTTCACTACGAAGGAATCGGTAGTTCCGTCCGGAAACATAGTGTCCCCCGGGAAGGAATCTGTAGTGCCGTCCATTTCAGTGAAATCCCCCGAATCTGGGGCAGCACCCCAACGCCCCCGATGACGGTGTGGAGGTAAGGGTGCATAGGCTTGTCCAGATTCCAGGCCCTTGACACCAGACCCTGCTTCAAGAACCTTGGACTCTGGACTCTGGACTCTGGACTCTGGACTCTGGACTGATCTTTCTCTTCGGAGGTTCACCATGGCTATTGCGGAAATAAGCGTTGTCCCCCTGGGGACCGGCAGCCCCAGCCTCAGCGGATACGTTGCCGAGTGCGTTCGGGCACTGAAGGATTCCGGGGTTACATACACCCTGACCCCCATGGGCACCATCATCGAGGGCAGTCTGGATGAGATCCTGGATGTTGTCCGCATGCTCCACCGTGTGACCATTAATCAGGGGGCAGTCAGGGTCTACACCCGGGTGGCAATCGACGACCGCAGAGACAAGGATTCCACCGCCGAGGGCAAACTTGAGTCGGTCCGCAGCAGGCTCGCCTCCACCTGATCCAACCGCTCCTTGCCAGGAGCGGGATTTCCTTGAAATCGGCTGGAAGCAACTTGGGTGAGGGGGTGACCTACTTTGCGAGCTTTGCGGCTTGAGTGAGTAAAGCGAACGGGCGTGAGATGAATTGGTGTTTACGCGAAGGTCGTCAACCTTGACGAAAAAAACCGGCGGTGTTATGCCTCTGAAGCCTTAATGCGCGATTAGCTCAGTTGGATAGAGCGTTGGCCTCCGGAGCCAAAGGCCGGGCGTTCGAGTCGCCCATCGCGCACCATGAAAATCAAGAGCCCACCCTGCACAGGATGGGCTCTTTGTTCCTGAATCATTTCACCACCCGCTTATTCGGAATTTTCCTACCAGCTCCAGCTCAGCTTCAACCCATACCATTCATCGGACACGAGAGGGCTGATCTGGAAATTTCGGTCGACTTTCCCGCTTTCGGTTACAGCGCTGACCGCCTCCCACGCCATATACCATCCCAACAGAACCTGGGAGGCATAATGAGCGTCGTCGTTGATCCTGGACCAGCCGGCCGCAGTTGATGCGACGTAAGAAAAATAACGCAGAAACGGGGATTCACTCATGCGCCCAACGGAAAGGAAGGGTATCGCACCGATAAAAGCATGGCCGCTGACACCGTTGGAATCGTTTAACGGGTCCCAATGGGAGGCGTTGTCTCTTTCCCCCGGACGGGAGCCTCCAGTTACGACCTGCATAAGAAGAAGGGCAGGACCTCCGACCAGATAGGCGCGGGCAGACCTCCGTCCCCATTCGCCGATAACTGAAGCTTCGGGGTTGGTAGAATACAGCGATCCCACTCCGGCGGCCAGCAGGGAAAGCGGTACGAGATAACTACCTTCACCGAGCAGTTTGGCGTTTTCTGAAATTCCATCCGTTCCGGAACTGCGGAAATTTTTCTGGAACTGTTCCCGAAAATTCTCATCCAGGTCGGTGTTTGCCATAATCCCGCCCACGCCAAAGGCGATGCCAAGTCGGGTCAGCCGTCCTGGGGAATAGAAATACCCGTAATCCTGTTTGACCTTTGTCCACATTTTGCTCCCGGAGGCATAATGATGTTCACTAATATCCTTTCCATGCGCGGGGTATGCAAGGGATACAATAATTGTCATTAGCAACAACCCGGCGAGTTTTGGGGATTTGAGGCTGATTTTTCCCGGGCAAAGTCTTATCATAGATTGGATTGTACTCGATGGATTCAAAAAAAGTACATTAAAAGCGCCTGGACATCCAATCCTTCGGCCAAGCTGGAGATTTATCCTGTACTGGACAGGAGGCCGATCGGAAAACATCATTAAAAAAGCGAAGTTTATTCCAGAACCTACAAATCCCACAGGGAGGTTTCATAATGCCGTACGTCAATATCAAGATCACGCGCGATGGCGCAACCGTTGAGCAGAAGGCCAGGGTTATCAAAGGGGTAACGGATGTGCTGGTCGACGTTCTTGGGAAAAACCCGGCTACTCTGGTGGTGGTCATCGATGAAGTTGAAACCGATAATTGGGGGATCGCCGGTGAGACGGTAACCGCAAGGCGCCGGGATGTAAAGCAGGAGATAGATTCATGACCGATACACCGATGATCAGCACATTAAGGGCCAGGCGGAGCATCAGGAAGTTTGAGATCCGGGAGATTGAGAAGGACAAGGTCGCGGTTCTGGAAGAAGCCCTTCTGCTGTGTCCTTCTTCCCGCGGCATAAACCCATGGAGGTTCATCTTCGTCAGCGACGCAGGCACCCTTCAGAAACTCGGTCGGTCAAAAATACACGGCTCCGGATTTCTGGCGGGAGCCCCCTTGGCTGTGGTTATTACGGGTGATACGAACGAGTCGGACGCGTGCATCGAGGACTGCTCCATCGCGGCCATTACGCTCCAGCACGTATCTGAATCCCTCGGCCTTAAAAGCTGCTGGTGTCAGATAAGGATGAGACCCCACAACACGGAGATGTCGGCTGAGGAGTTCGTCAGGAATTTGCTGGAGATACCTGGACGCTACATGGTGGAGTGCATAATCGGGATGGGATATCCGGCGGAAAGCAGGCCGCCCCATCCCCGTGAGGACCTTGACTGGGAAAAGATACGCCGCTTGGAAACGTAGCCTGGTTGTTGTAAGCCACCCTGATACCTCGGCGCTTCTCTTCACGTTGGACCTTGGAGTTTGGGCCCCAGACATCTGTTACCTTTCAACGCCTCCTCTTCTGACAGCGCTGCTTCCGAACCGTTCCCTGATGGCGTCCACAGCGGTCTCAGTCCGGCGAAGCTTCTCACTGTCAAAGTCCCCCCGGAACAGGCCAAGTTGCTGTTCTGAACCCGTTTCATCCTCCCACAGCCGGTGGGCGGTAATACCCACCAGGCGCACCTTACGCTCGCCATGCCATCTTGTCCTGTCCAGCAGCTCCATGGCGTGTTCGTAAATGTCACGGGTCACGTCGGACGGCTGATCCAGGAGCATGGACCTGGTGAGGGTTGAGAAAAACTCGTCCCGTAATTTCAGTGTCAGACCGGAAGCCTTGAGCTTTTTAGCCCTTAGCCTGCCGGCCACCTTGTCGCAGAGGTAAAGCAGCGTTGAATGGATCAACTCGCGGTCATCTGTATCCTCGGAGAAGGTCTCCTCGTTGCCGATGCTTTTTGGAGGGGAATTCGGAATAACCGGCCGGTCGTCCTCGCCGCGGGCGAGGCGGTACAGGGAAGCTCCGTGATCCCCGAGCAGCGAACACAGGTATTGTTCGCTCAGTCGGGCGATATCGCCGATGGTGCGAAGCCCTTTACCGGTAAGCTTTTCGGCCGTTTTTTCTCCTACTCCCCACAACCGTCTGATGGGGAGTGGAGCCAGAAAGGACAAGGCGCTGCCGGGTTCCACAACCACCAGGCCGTCGGGCTTTTCCAGATCCGAGGCGACCTTGGCCAGGTATTTATTTTGGGCCACTCCCACCGATGCGACAAGGCCCGTTCTTTCTCCTATGCGTTCCTTGATTCGACGGGCAATCGCCGGTCCGCCACCGAACAGACGAATCGACCCTGTGATATCCAGGAATGCCTCATCGATGCTCAGCGGTTCCACCAGATCGGTGAACTCCCTGAAGTTCCTGAAAATCTCATCGGAAACATCCTGATAGCGGGACATGCGGGGCCGCACGAATATCCCTGTTGAGCAAAGCCGCCATGCCCGGGAGATGGGGAGGGCCGAGTGGACACCGAAACGACGGGCTTCGTAAGAGCAGGCACAGACCACTCCACGTCCTTTTCCGCCTTTGGGGTCGGCGCCCACTATGACCGGTTTTCCCGCCCACTCGGGGTGGTCCAACTGCTCCACCGAGGCGTAGAACGCGTCCATGTCCACATGGATAATAATTCGTTCCAGATTCAAATCGGGTTCCTTGCAGTCGGTCTACCAATGCCACAGGGCCAGGATAAGGAGTATATCGAACCCGCGTCCTCCTTGCCGTCGAAGGCCTTCAGGTTATCCAGCGTGAATGTCCTCGATCCGGGTGTTAACGCGGCTGCTTTCCGGTTATGAACCAGTTTCCTCAGGCGCGGCCCGATGAACAAAGTGACGAATGTGGCTGAAAGCACCATCAACGAGAATACCACTATCTTTGCGAGAAGCAGTTCCCCGAACATGGAAGACCAGAGCCCCGGCGTGTTTTTAACTCTCCACATGGTGTTAAACTGCCGCCCCCCGAAGAAGAGATGTGGCAGACGACACACTGCTGTCCCGTCTTTTCGGCGAATTCCGGGGTTGCGTGTGACTGTCCGGGAAAGGTTGAGATGAGTAAAGGAACGGTCAGGAGAATTGCGGCAACATATCGGTGAAAATACATGACATTTTTTGTCCCTGGCAAACGCATATCTGTGGTTTTACGCCTCCGGGATAACCACCTATGAAACGATTATCAATACTCCTCAATTTCGCGGTTCAACACTGCCTTGTCATAGGCAGCCATCACATCTCTCTGGGAAACCGTACCGATGACCTTTGAGCTGTCTTTCTCGGCCACAACGGGCAACTGGGAAATCCCGGTGCTTCCCATGTCCTGGAAAGCACGCAGAATGCTGTCCGACGGTCTTATGGTGAGGATGTGGATTGTTGCCACATCCTTGGCTATGACCAGATCGTTGAGGGTTTCCTCCTGCAGGGTAGTGCGGATATCCCGAAAGGAGATGATACCCTTCAGGTTGTCGTCCTCGTCCATGACATGCAGATATGATGCGTTCTGTGTCTTCAGACAGTCGATAACTTTTTCCAGATGCATGTCTTCCGGGATAGTCACCACCTGGTCGGACATGATGTCCTTGACCTTGATGCCCTGCATAACACTCTGTTCCCACCCCTGCATAAGCCTCAGACCACGACGGGCAAGTTTGAGGGTATAGATGGACCCGCTCTTCAGGGAAGAAGCAACCAGCGTACTGATAATACAAGCGAACATGAGGGGCAGCATGATCTCGTAGCTGGCCGTCAATTCGAAGATAATAATAATGGCTGTAATGGGTGCATGTGTGGTCCCGGCAACCACCGCCCCCATGGCCACGAGAGCGTAGGCGCCTGAATTACCAGTAATCGCGGGGAAGATCGAATGTACTCCCCATCCAAAAAAACCGCCGGTCATGGCGCCGATAAAAAGCGAAGGGGCAAATATCCCTCCCGAGCCACCGCTGCCGAGGGTAATTGAGGTAGCGAGAATTTTCAGGAAGATAAGCCCCAGAAGGAGCATGGCCGGCAGATGATTCTTCAACGCCAGGTTAATGGATTCATAGCCGACCCCGAACACGTTGGGCCAGATCACAAGCAAGGATCCCAGAAGGAGTCCGCCCAGTGCGGGCTTGAGATATTCCGGTATCTTCAGAGCGTCAAAACTATCCTCGAATTTATACAGGACAACGATGAACAACACCGCGATGCACCCGGCGATCACCCCCAGGATGGGATAGAAGAGGTATTCCCACGGGGAGATCAGTTTGTAGGTAGGAATGATAAAGGCAGGAAAATCACCGAAATAGTGGCGTGAGACGACGGTGGCGGTAACGGACGAGAGCACAATGGGGGAAAAGGTCGAAATTCCGAAATCGCCAAGGATAATCTCAGCGGCGAAGAGAGCCCCGGCGATCGGTGCGTTGAAGGTGGCCGCAATACCTGCAGCAGCGCCGCAGCCAACGAAAGTCCTCTGCCGTAGAGAAGGAGCCCTGAGCATCTGGCCAATGGTGGATCCTATGGATGAACCGATCTGCACCATTGGGCCTTCCCGCCCCACAGACCCGCCGGAACCGATGGTGATGGCTGATGCCAGGATCTTGACCAGCGCTACCCTCCGGCGAATACGCCCACCTTTTATTGCGACGGCTTCCATGACCTCTGGAACGCCATGACCTTTGGCCTCACGCGCCCCAAAGTGGATGAGGGGCCCGACCAGCAGGCCTCCCAGGACAGGCAGGCCAATTTTCATATACACGGGAATGCTTGGAAAAAATGTCAGGACGCCGTTGGTGTTCTGATAGAAAGCGAACTGTGATGCCTTGATGGCAAGGCGACAAAGGACAGCGCCGTAACCGGAGAGAAGCCCAATTATGATTGCAACCAGTGAGAGATATATTCGCTGGTGTAAATGCCATTTACTGAGAAAAGGTACAATCCGTTGGGCTGCCTTTTTAACCATTCTTGTTCTTATCCTTTTTCCCCATGATGATTCGAATATTTACAGTAATATGGGATGTACAAAGATTAAGCTTGCCCCCTGATGAGGCTTTCTACAGGGATAGCGAGGATAAGGCAAGTGTCATGTTTACGCTGCTTGTGAAAAAATTCTAGTTGCCGGGGGCAAAACCGGGTATACTGAAAGCCGGACCATTATTTCGCAATCCAGGATAGAGAAAAAATCACGAATCTGCCTGTGCGTAGCATGGCATACAGGCAGATGGACTTTTTGCGATTCCATCAACCCTTGGAGGGAAACTATGTTGCGGTACCATAAATTCAGGGACGAAAACGGAGATGAGGTCTATCATGTCGAATCCGAAGGATATGAAATTCTTCATAACTCCATCCTCAATAAGGGATCAGCTTTTCCCCTGGAAGAGCGTAAACTTTTCAATCTCGACGGGTATCTTCCCTCCGCTGTATCAACGCTGGAAATGCAGGTGGCCAGAAGATACGAAGGCTTTACCGAGAAAACTTCCGATCTGGAAAAATATATCTACGTTCGGGCGCTCCAGGATAGAAACGAGACACTTTTCTATTCCCTTCTCATGACACATCTCGAGGAGATGGTCCCCATCGTCTACACCCCTACCGTGGGTCTCGCCTGCCAGATGTTCAGCCACATTTTCAGGTTCACAAGGGGGATATTCCTGTCCCCCGACAATATTGACCGGGTTGACGAGATTTTCCAGGCATTTCCAAACCATGACATCGAAATGATCGTGGCGACCGACTCGGAGGGAATCCTCGGCATAGGGGATCAGGGGATTGGGGGGATGGGGATCCCTGTGGGAAAATCATCCCTTTACGTAGCAGCGGCGGGGATCCACCCGGCCAACTGCCTTCCCGTCACACTGGATGTGGGTACGAACAATGAGGATCTGCTGAAAGATCCACTGTATCTCGGGGTAAGAAGGGAAAGGCTCAGGGGGGATGAATATTTCGAGTTTGTGGATAAATTTGTGGAAGGGGTCAAAGATAAGTTTCCCAACGCTATCCTCCAGTGGGAGGATTTTAGCAAGCAGAACGCTTTTACCCTCCTTCAGAAATACAGAAGCGAAATCCCGTCCTTTAACGACGATATCCAGGGAACCGGCGCCGTGACCCTTGCCGGGATCATAGGGGCGCTGCAAATCAAGGGGGAGAAACTCACCGATCAGCAGTTCGCCGTACACGGGGCCGGCGCCGGGGGGATAGGGGTGGCCAGACAGATCCGTACGGCCTTGATAGGAGAGGGACTTTCAGAGGCCGAGGCGGGAGCAAGGATTTACGTTCTCGACAGCATGGGTGTTATTTTTGATGGAAGAGATAGGGTGGACGAGTACAAGAGGGAATTTTCCAGACACGACGATTTTGCCCGGGAGTGGTCCCTGGAGAAACCGGGAAAGGTCTCTCTCCTGGATGTTGCTGAAAATGCCGGGATCAGTGTCCTGGCAGGGTTTTCAGGGGTTGCGGGTTCTTTCAGCGAAGAGATAGTCAGAGCCATGGCCGGAAAAGTGGACCGGCCGGTAATCTTTCCCCTTTCCAACCCCACCGACAAAACGGAAGCAGCCCCGGAGGACATCTACAGGTGGACCGACGGGAAGGCGATCGTTTCAGCGGGAAGCCCTTTTCCGGATGTGCAATATAAGGGAAAGAATTTCGTTATCGGCCAGGGAAACAATGTTTATGTTTTCCCCGGGGTCGGATTGGGGGCAATCCTTGTGGGAGCAAAGATTATTACAGATGAAATGTTTACGGCCGCCGGCGTTAAACTGGCCGGGCTCGTCTCACAGGACAGGTTCGATTCGAACTGTGTCTATCCGCCCATTTCAGATCTGAGAACGCTTTGCAGGGGGATAGCTGTCGAGGTTGCAAAAAAAGCTATTGAACAGGGTGTCGCGGGAAAAGATGTGTCCCCTGATGCGCTCGATGAGTTGGTAGATTCGAGGATGTGGATCCCTCAATATGCCAGGCTTACAAGGGGGCCCGTATGAATTACTGGAGGGGCAAGACAAGGTTCACCGTCAAACCGGAAAGGCTGGCAATTATCGCATAGGAAATCTCAGCAATGTGCAGGGCCCGATCTTTTCTGGTTCCGAGACTGTTTTTTGTGCGCACCATGATCCACATTCCTCTTAGACCGGCCAACAACGCTACCAGGAAAGTGGCCTCGGAAAGCACATGGGTGCGGAAGAGGGGATCGGGCACCAGATCCAGCCAGTAGAAAATCCAGCCAAGGCATCCGGCCACGGCCCCTGCATCCGCCGACTCGATCAGGTTGCCGAAGATTTTCCAATACTCTCTGTGGGGCAGATTGTCCATGCCCGTTTATACACCATTTACAGGGTCGTAAAAAGTCCATTTTAGCTTTTTACTCCGCATCGTTGTATTTTTCCGCCGACTCTATATTTTCCAACGACTTGTCGATGTCTGTGATGATTTTCGAGGCATTTTCATGGCTCACCTCTCCTCGCATCTCCAGGTCAAGCAGGGTGCTTTTCTGGAGCATGAGGATGGCCCGCCGGGTCTTTTCCTCCAGGGATGACTGAACTGCGGGGACGTCCTCAAGCTCCTCCATCCTGACCTGAATACTCTGGAGCTCCCCTTGCAATTCTTCAGACAGCTGTTTGTGGATGGCCCCGGAGATCCTGCCCTCGCCTTTCCTCCGGGTCAGGTCCTCTATGGCACGCTTGAGAAGGACAGATCTGGCAACCGTGCTCTCATACTCCTCCGTTGCCTTGTCCCGGGCAGCAACGCCGAGGATACGGATCAGAGGCGCCATTGTGAGCCCCTGAACCGTGAGAGACAGGAATACAACCCCGAATACCAGGGATACGATGTAATCACGCTGATCAATGGCCGGAAGGCCGAGGGCGAGGGCAATAGGGATCGATCCGTGAATGCCGCCCCAATTGATGACGTGAATCCATTTTCTCGGCACCCTCTCCCCCATGAGGTTAAGCCCGCCCACGAGTGGATAACAACCCACGGCTCTGGCAGCGACCACCGCGAGGAAGACCGCCAGGATGGATGGGAAGATGGCAATGAGTTCCATAGGGTGGATCCGGGTGCCTATGAGGAGGAAAATAAGTGAGTTGATGATGAATGCGGCGATCTCCCAGAAGTTCTTGATTGCAATGCGCGTTGTGGGACTCATGGCATATCGGACGCCCTGGTTGCCCACGACGACCCCGCACGCCACCACCGCCATGACACCGGATACGTGGAGCGAGTGTTCCGCGACGATAAAGGCAATATACGCCAATATGATGGTAATGAGCACCTCGAGGACATGATCGTCGAGCCGCTTGAGGATATGGAACGCTATCTGCCCAAGGATCAGGCCCACCACAAGTCCGCCCATGACGACCTTGAAAAAAAGAAACACCGATGCGGTCGGATTGAAGGTGCCTGAAGTGACGATACCGATCAGCACACCGTACAGAACGATGCCGGTCCCGTCGTTGAACACCGATTCACCCTCCACGATCATGGAAAGCCTTCGAGGGACGCCAAGCCGTTTGAAGAGGGCCAGGACCGAAATGGGATCAGTCGGGGCGATCATGACCCCTACCAGAAGGGCCGCCGTCATGGGAAGTCCTGTTATTTTCTGGATGAGGAACCCTGACAGAAACGCGGCAATAAGAAGGCCTGGAAGGGCCAGAATGCCGATGGGACGAAGGTTCTTTTTAAGGCCGGTAAGTTCGAAGTGTATTGCACCTTCAAAAAGGAGAGGAGGCAGAAAGACGAACAGGATGAGGTCCTGGGTGAGGACGTAAGGACCGATGCCGGTTAAGCCGACCAGCAATCCGCCGATCACCAGGGCAATGGTGTACGGCAGCCGAACATACTTCACCGCCACAGCGATCCCCGCGGCGATGGTAAGCAGGGTAAAAAACTGAATCTCAGGTATGATGAGTGCGTGTTCCATCCCTTACCCCTGGTTCTCCGGACTCATCTTCTCAGCTAAAGTTCGTTCAAACCGGTCCTTGTCGATAATGGCTCGCTCAATACTGCCCTCCCCGACTTTCTCGATGTCGTCGTAGACCAGCGCGTCGAAA
Organism: bacterium BMS3Abin14; assembly: GCA_002897695.1. Classification (NCBI taxonomy): domain Bacteria; species bacterium BMS3Abin14. The sequence continues at coordinate 22,638 of BDTG01000005.1, read as the reverse complement.
AGATACTTCCTGCCGCTGACCTCTCGCAGTTTTACAACGGCCGTCACTTTTAATCCCGGGGGAGTAGGCTTGAGATGCCTTACGAGTATCATGGTCCCCACGGATATCTCACCTTCCCTCATGGCCGGTTCCAATCTGCCCATGTGTTTCCTCCTGGCCTGAAATCTGTTGAAGATTATACGCAATTTCCTGCAGGTAAGCACAGGTGACGATGGCAGTCAACATGCGGTTTTGCCAAAACATGTAAAAAAAATCACTACTCAGCTAAAAAATTACTTGCGCTCAGGTTGTGATATACTGTATTTTGTATACAGTATGTTTTGGTCGGTGTGGTGGGGGGGTGAGAACACCTGTTTGTTACCATGCATGTCATTATCATCCTGCATTTTTCGAGGAAAAAGCCCCGTGGTTTAAAGTGCAATAGTCGTATCGCACTACCGGGGGGATTCGAAAAACCGTAACAATTACCTACGGCAAAGGAGAGCGAAAATGGCAGGCTTAAAGGAAAAATTCGCAAGCCAGATCCCGGGTCTCCGGGACGAGGTCCGAACCCTTGTTAAAACCCGCGGGGATGTCGTCCTCTCGGAGGCCACTGTAGCTATGGCCTACGGCGGGATGCGGGGTATCAAGGGGATGATCTGTGACACGTCTGTTGTTGAGCCGGACCAGGGGCTCATTATCCGCGGCAGGCCCTTGGGCGAACTGACCGCCAAGATCCCCGAGGAGATCTTTTTTCTCCTCGTCACAGGCGATCTTCCCAATGAGGAGGAACTGGCCGATGTCAAAAAAGAGTTAACCGCAAGGGCAAAGACACCATCCTACGTGTGGGATGTGCTTGAAGCCATGCCCGATGACTCCCACCCCATGGCCATGCTCAGCGCCGCAGTCATTTCCATGCAAAAGGAGTCCCAGTTCGCCAAGGCCTATGCCGCGGGAGTCAAGAAGACGGAATATTGGGAGTCCACAATGGAGGACTCTCTGAACCTTCTGGCTGTGCTTCCCGAAATTGCGGCCGGCATCTACCGGATGAGGTTCAAGAAAGGCCTGCGTATTGCACCAGATCCCAATCTTGACTGGGGCGGAAACTACGCCAGGATGCTGGGTGTGCCCGATCCGGAAGGTAAACTTGCCAAACTGCTCAGGCTATACCTGACACTGCACAGTGATCATGAAGGAGGCAACGTCAGCGCTCATGTCTGCCACGTGGTGGGGTCTGCACTGTCTGACGCCTACTATGCAGTTTCCGCGGGCCTCAACGGTCTTGCAGGTCCCCTCCACGGCCTGGCCAATCAGGAGTGCCTGAACTTCGTTCTCGGGATGATGGAGAAATTCGGCGGTACTCCCACCGATGAGCAGGCTACCGAGTACTGCTGGGACAACCTGAACGCAGGCAAGGTGATTCCAGGTTACGGCCATGCCGTCCTGAGGGTCACGGATCCCAGATACACCGCCCAGCTGCAGTTCGGGAAAGATAATATCCCGGAGGATCCGGTCTTCCAGACGGTTGAGAAGCTCTTCAGGCTGGTCCCGGATATCCTCAGGGAGCATGGGAAGGCCAAGAACCCGTGGCCAAATGTGGATGCGGGCTCCGGGGCACTGGTCTATCATTTCGGAATCAGGGAGTTCAGCTACTACACCGTCCTGTTCAGCGTATCCCGCACCATGGGAATGACATCACAACTTATCGTAAACAGGGCGCTGGGCGCTCCCATTGAGAGGCCCAAGTCAGTCTCTACCAAGTGGATCCAGGCCTTTGTAGCCAAGCAGTAGCACTGTCGATTATTAGGAAAAAGCCCCGTGCCGGCAACCCGGCACGGGGCTTTTTTACGCTTACGGGCCTCTTGACTAGGTGCGCAACATGTTGGACTATATAGAAGGGAGGCTGTGTGATTTGCTTCAGACAGGAGGACCATGTTGAAAAGTATGGTAAAAAATCAAACAGGGAAGGCTCGGGGCATAGGTCTTCTGTCGGGGGGGCTGGACAGCATGCTTTCCGCCAGAATCCTGATGGATCAGGGGGTCGATATCATTGGAATTACATTTGAGACGCCTTTTTTCGGCAGTGCAAAGGGGGCATGGGCTGCAAACTCCATGGGAATCCATCATATCATCCTGAATATCACCGACGAGCATCTCGATATGGTTAAAAATCCTTCCCACGGGTATGGCAGGAACATGAACCCGTGCATTGACTGCCACGCCATGATGTTCAGAAAGGCCGGTGATCTCCTTGGGGAGATGGAGGCAAACTTTCTGTTTTCCGGTGAGGTGCTTGGCCAAAGACCCATGTCCCAGAACGCCCGTGCGCTCGCCACTGTGGAGAAAGCATCGGGCTATGAAGGACTCATATTAAGGCCAATGTCCGCCAGGCTCCTTCCCGAGACGCAGGTGGAGAGGGATGGGATTGTTGATCGTTCCAGGCTTCTTGATATTCAGGGCCGTTCCCGGAAACGGCAGATGGAGATAGCAGGGGCATTAGACATCAGAGAATTTCCTACACCGGCCGGGGGGTGCCTTCTTACTGATCCCGGCTTTTCCCTCAGGCTCAGGGATCTTTTCGACCACAACCCGGACGCCTCGCCACTTGACGTCAAACGGCTGAGAGTTGGAAGGCATTTCAGAATGCCCAGTGGCAGCAAGGTGATCATTGGGCGGCACCATGCCGACAACGAGGAGCTGGAGGGGCTTTTTTCTCCCGGCGATTATGACCTGAGGTTGGCTGAAATTCCAGGCCCGGCCACTCTGGTGGAGGGGACCGCTCTGTCCGATGAAGTATCCCTTGCGGCCTCATTTATCGTGCGCTACAGCAAGGCAGCTGAGGAGGACCATGCACCTGTGAGGGTCAAGTTTCCGGATGGAACGGAAAAAATCCTGGATGCGTCGGCGGCCGAGTGGAACATCCTGGAGAGGTTCCGTATTGCCTGAGGATATTAAAACACTCAACGGAAAGGAAGAATTTCCCGGTGTCACGAGGGTTCCGGTTGACGGTGTCATCGATCTCCATTCATTTAAACCGTGCGATGTGAGCAGCATTGTTGCGGAATATATCAGTGCCTGCAGGAAACAGGGAATATTCGAGATAAGGATCATCCATGGTAAGGGTCAGGGGGTACTCAGAGATACCGTCCGGAAGCGCCTGGCCGGCATGCCGGAGGTGAAGAGTTTCGGGAATTCGGAAGAATCAGGCGGGGGATGGGGCGCAACTGTGGTGGATCTGGTCAAATGAGCTTGTTGGACCCGGTGTTCTTGGGTATCATGTGGTGAAAAATGAATAGTGCGACGAAACAGATGAGAAAATACACAGGCCAAGCCATTCTTCTAAGCCTGGTCTTTAGCCTCGCCTGGAGCGTTAATGCCGGTGCGGAGATTGTCCGAGGTGGTGCGCTCCTCGGGTCCGTGTCCCCTGTTGTCAAGATCAGCAGGGAAAGCAATTCCCTTAAAAATATCGAGGAGGGCGAAACACTTTACGTGTTCAGTGAGAAGGGCGACCCGGTTGTCCGAATCAAGGTAAAGAATGTTTATTCCGACCAGATCTACAGCGAACCGCTTTCCATGGACGTTGTGAACAGGATCAGGGAAACCGGGGCGATTCTCATATTCAGCAACCTGCCTGAATACGGGGCCATGATAAAGGCGACGTTAGCGGGTTCGGAGGAGGCTTTTCGCAAATTTGTGTCCGATAACCCCGAAAGTGAGCTGCGGCCGGAGGCGGAGCGGATAGCCGACGGAATTGTTTTCAGGCCCTACAAGCTGAGAGGTACCGCCGAGGCTTTCGAGGAATTCATGAGAAAGCATCCCGACAACTATTATTTCCAGAGAGCTCTTGAAAGAAGGGATTATGTTATCTTCATCACCTATAAGTCCGCGGACAAGCTGAGTGGATATCGCGAGTTCATCAGTCGGTACCCCGACAATCTCCATGTGAGTGATGCGAAGGCGCGGATGCGGGAACTGCTTTCCCAGTTTGAAGAAGTATCGGTAGAACATCTGGCGGTTGATGCACGTAACCTGGTAGGGAAGAAAGTGAAGTTCTACGCTTATCTGCACAGCGTGTTGCCCATCTACCTGGAGGGTACCAGTGTCGGAAAGAAAACGGCGGGTTTTGAAAGCCCCAGAAATTCGGTAGACTATGTCAATTTTCAGGTCGAATCCAACGATTACGTCCTCTGGCGGTTGTTCACCCCGCGGGAGAACGCGGAACTGTCCAAAAAAATCCAGCTGGCCAGAAAAGGGGCCATCCTGACCATTTATGGGCAGGTGTTCAGTGCCGAGGGAAATGCTCCGTGGATTGACGTCACTGATTTTGAATTCAGAGAATAAGGATTTCGTAAAAAGCCGTGAGTGGACGTTGTACGGGCCTGTGGCTACTGATGTCCTCACACAGCGGTCAGCGAACAGGGGGGTATGGAAATGGTGTGGTTTCTTTTTATCGTATCGGTTCTCTGGATTGCCATTGGCAGTGCCATGGTTCTCCACACTGAAAAGGTAAGGGATTTTCTTCAATGGTTTGCCGCTGAGGCCAACCTGAAGGTATGGGGAGGTTCCATCGCCCTTTTCGGCGTTTTGTTGACAGTCGCCTCGTTCTGGAGCGGTGTGGTGTGGTTTCTTTTTATCATTGGCATCCTGATTGTCGGAAAAGGGGTCTTCTTCCTGGTGGGTAACGAGCAGACGGTCCGGGCGCTGATCGCCACATGGTTGGGTATCTCCGAGATGGGGCTGAGGTTGTGGGGGCTGATTTTCGTAGTCACCGGAGCGGCGGTTTTCGCCTGGATCTGACCTTTATGCCCACTGAGTCCACGAAATATATTTCCATCTTCCCCGAATATCCCATGGGTGTATTCGGCTACGAGGAGATCAAACGATACCGCCGGAAGGTTCTTCACGCCAAGATCGAGGGAGAGGGACTGATAAGAATCCTGAACGGACCATCCAAAATCCTGAAAACGGTGGATGGACATCACGTGAACAAGGATTTCATCGTAGGAGTAAGGGATTACGTGTGTCCCCGCAGTACCAAGTCGGAAAGAGCCAGATACGAGAGGCGAAGCCAGGTCAACCTTTACGTTTCCATGGAACTGGTGACGCTGGAGAAGATTTCAGGCGTTGTTGCCGTCAAGAAGATCGCCGAGGACGTTGAAATGTGTCTGGAAAGAGCGCTGGTCCCTGCCCAGCGCCATGATTTCATGGGAGTCCTCACGGATTGGAATACCACGGAGAAGCTAGATGCCCTTATCGACCCGGGCATAAGCGAGGTGTTCGACCAAGCGAAGCTCATCCACTCCTTTCTGGCGGTGAACAAAAGCCTGATAAAGAGTTTTGTGCTGGTGCGGAATATGGGATCGGAGCCCGTGGAGTCGCTCCTGGCGCCGCCCGTCAGTGCTCAGGAGCGGTAGTTGAACCGGCGTCCGCCGGTTATCTAGACCCCTCAGGTGCCGCCGTAGCCGACGGTAACCTTTCCATGGTCAACAATGACGGGAACTCTCCTGTTCCCGTCTCCAATCTCCAGCATCTCATCGAGAAACACGGGATTGGACTTTACATCACGGTAGTCCACCTTCACACCTTTCGCCCTGTAGGCCTCACGGGCCTCATTAGTGTAAGGTCACGTGGATTTTCCGTAGATCAGGATTTTATCGCCCATAATTTTTCCCCCTTACTCGTAAATCTTACCAGCAAAGGAATTTTCATAATAGTCCTTTTTGAACCGCTGAAACCAAAAGGATGTCATCGCGAGCTGTCTCCTCCGTAAAGCGACCTCGGAGATAACAGTGGGCATCAATTTGGTTCCTTATGCCTGGGTTTCAACTTCAAACCTCAGACCTCAAACTCCCAAACTTTCTCTTCCAAACTTTCTTTGACTGTTCCCGCTGGCAATAAAGAGATGATTTTGCTACATAGGAGGCCGTCAACATCAAACTATCCCAGTTAACGGAGGTCTTCATGCAGTTGACGGTTATTCCTGAGAGATGTTCGGGATGCAAGGTCTGTGAACTCGCTTGCAGCGTCGGGCGGGAGGGCGTCAATAATCCCAAAAAAAGCAGGATGAGGGTCATGGTCCTCTATCCACATCCTGTTATACGAATGCCTATTGTGTGCAGGCAGTGTGGAGTGCCCAAGTGCGGCGAGAGCTGCCCGACCCACGCCATCTATCGGGAGGATGGTGTTGTGCGCCTGGACGAGGAAAGGTGCATCTCGTGCAATCAGTGTATTACTGCCTGTCCATTCGGCGCCATGTTTCTGCACGAGGATCTGGATCGGCCCCTTAAATGCGACCTCTGTGATGGTGCGCCGTTGTGTGTGGAGGCCTGTCCCAAGGAGGCGTTGAAGTTCCATCCCAGGCATATTATGGGCCAGGCGCACAGGCTCTCCACAGCAAAGCATTACGCCAGGATGAGCAAGGTGGAGTATATGGATGGAGGTCAGAAGAAGATCCTTCATTACACAAAAGAGAAGGGCAAAAAGGATGAAACTTAAGGGCGGGTATTTTTTTAAAATTCTGGAGGTTGATCTTTCCCGTGGCGAATCGTCCGTCCGTTCCTTCGATGAGGATTTCGCTCTTCAGTACATCGGCGGCCGCGGATTTGGCGCTCGTCTTGTTGCCGACAACGTGAAAAAACATGGAAACCGGATTGATCCCCTTGGGCCGGAAAACATCCTTGTAATAGCCCCAGGTCCCTTCACAGGTCTGTATCTGCCCGCCTCGGGAAAGAACTCCTTTATCACCCTTTCTCCGGCGACCGGGATCTATGGCGACAGCAGCATGGGAGGCGTTTTCGGCGTGGAGTTGCGCCAGGCGGGTTACGATGCGGTAGTGCTTCGGGGCCGTGCCCCTGAACTTTCGGCCCTTACCATCGAGGACGATCGTGTCAGGATCATCCCCATCCCCGAGGCCAGGGGAAGGACCACCATCGAGACGGAAGCTCTGGTCCGCGGGGTGACTGGTGACGAGGACATGAAAATCGCCTCCATAGGCGTGGCCGGGGAGAACAGGGCCGTATTCTCCTGCGTAAATGCCGACTGGAGCAGAAATGCCGGTCGTATAGGCATCGGCGCGGTGATGGGGTCGAAAAACGTGAAGGCCATTGCTGTCCGCGGTTCCAGGGACCTGCCCGTTCATGATCTGGGCGCTCTGGTTGAGGTGTCCCGCGAGGGCTACGATCTATTAAAATCCCATGGGCTTTTCCGGTTCTGGCAGCAGCAGGGGCTCATGTCGGTGATCGATTATGCCAACTCCATGGGAATCCTGCCCACGAGGAATTTCCAGGAGACCTCCTTTGATCGTGCCGACAGGATGAACGGCTACGTCATGGAGGACCGCTACAAGATCGGCGACACGGCATGCTTTGGATGCTCAATGTCATGCGGAAATGTCTGCCTGGTCAAGGAGGGAAAATACCGGGGCACGGTGACCGAGGGACCGGAGTATGAGTCCGCCGCCATGCTCGGGAGCAACCTGGGGGTCTCCAACTTCGCCTGCATTCTGAAGGCAAATTCCCTCTGCGACGACCTGGGGCTGGACACGATTTCATCGGGGTCTATTGTAGGCGCCATGATCGAGGGCCAGGAAAAGGGTGTTGTTACGCAGGAAGATCTTGACGGCATGCTGCTGTCCTGGGGCGATGAGGAGACGATCCTGCAGCTCATTGAAAAAATAGCGCGTCGTGACGGCGTCGGCGACACCCTCGCTGGAGGGGCGAAGGCCATTATTGCCAGGTGGCCGGGGCTGGACGGGATCCTGTCCCACGTCAAGGGGCTTGAACAGTCGGCCTACGATTCCAGGGCGGCCGTCTCCATGGCGCTGGGATATGGGACCTCGGATATAGGCGCGCATCACACCAGATCGTGGACGGTCGCCTCCGAACTTGAGAACGGCATCGGCTGGAGTCTTTCGGAAAAGGCGGATCTCGTCATCTACCATCAGACAATCCGGCCCCTTTTCGACATGCTGGGGGTCTGTCGTCTTCCATGGATCGAGCTTGGTTTTCCCGAGGAGTATTATCAGAGGTTCTATAAGGCCGTCACCGGGGTGGAGAGGTCCATGGAGGAACTGGCCCGGTGTTCCAACCATATCTTCGATCTTACCCGGGCCATCAACGTCCGCTTGGGGATCGGCCGCAAGGACGACTATCCGCCCAGGCGCACATTTGATGACCCTGTACCGTCAGGGCCCAGAAAAGGGAGCGTAGTGTCCAGGGAGGAGTACGAGGAGATCCTGGATCTCTACTATAAGCAGAGGGGATGGAGCGAGGAAGGAATCCCGCCATTGTCCCTGTAGGTTACCGGTTCGCGGCCTGTTCCTTTCCGAAGCCCACCACGATGTAAGACCCGCTCCTCTCGTCCGTCCTGAGCTTGATAAGCCCGTGCCTTTCGGCGTCCTCAAGCAGTTCGGAAAATGTCCGGTACCCGTAGGTGGACTCGGAAAAAGCCGGCTTCTTCCGTTTCATGGTCTCCTTCACCATTGAGGACCAGAGTATCTCCTTGTTTTCCCTCACCAGCGCGATGATGGAATCAGCCAGAAGCTGCAGGACCTCCTTGCGCTGCTTGGGGATGGACGCCTCAAGTTTGGGTGGGATTCCCACGGGGTTATCCAGCTCTTCGTAAAAGATGAATTCATCGCAGTTGTCCGTGAGAAGGGCGGACGCGGAGTCCTGCAGGCTCAAACCTATGACCCTCTTGCCGTTCTCCTTGAGCTTCGAGACGAGAGGCGAAAAATCGGAATCACCCGAGACGATGACGAACGTGTCGATATGTTCCTTCGCCCAGGACAGGTCCAGCGCGTCTACTACCAGGCGGATGTCGGCTGAGTTCTTGCCGACCATCTGTCTTTTGGGGATTTCGATGAGTTCAAGCCCGGCCTCGTGCAGGCTGTGCTTGTACTCCGCATAGCGTGTCCAATCCGCATAGGCCTTCTTTACGACGATCTTTCCCTTCTCCACCAGGCGTTCCACAACCTTTTCGATGTCGAACTTCTTCCCCTTCATCTTTCCCTTGAAACCGAGCGCTATATTCTCGAAGTCGACAAATACCGCCAGTGTGTGTCCGTTGTCATCATGTGCCATTTCGTTTACCTCTTTTCCTTATGTAATCATGATGTTGAACTGGGGGCTTCCACTTTTTCCATATCACAGTCCCAGACCTTGACCCTGTTCTTCCCGTGTTCCTTTGCGTAGTACATTGCTGCGTCCGCTCTTCTGACCAGGTCGTCGGGAAATTTGAGATCCACCTCGGGGAAGGAGATTACCCCGATAGAAACGGTGATGCCTGCCTCATGAAGAGCGGCCCTCAGCCTTTCGGCGAAAAAAGCGGCCTGCTTCGATCCCGCACTGGGAGCGATAATGGTAAATTCCTCTCCGCCGAACCTGGAGATGATATCCGACGTTCTGGAAAGCCGCTTTAAAATCTCCGAAAGGGTCCTTAAAATCTGATCACCATATTGGTGTCCATGAAGATCGTTGAATTTTTTGAAGTCGTCAATGTCCAAAAGGATCAGTGAAAGGGGAACATCATATCTTTTTGATCGATAGAACTCCTTTTCCATGACAGCCATGAAAAAACGCCTGTTGTAAAGGCCGGTGAGATAATCTCTGATCGCGCGGTCCTTCATCTCTTCGTGCGCGACCTCCAACTCCCTCGTGAAAGCCCGGAGCACATCGGACCGGGTGACGATGCCGGTCAGGACACCGTCCATGTTCAGGATAGGGAATCGTCGATATCCCTTCTCGTTCATGAGCCGTACGGCATTCTCCAGAGTTACCTCGGTCGTCAGCGTTTCGACGGGAGATGACATGCTGTCAGATGCCGTGCTTCCCCTCAGGTCTCCCCCTTTCATGGCGATGGTCCGTACCAGGTCCCTTTCACTGATGATCCCCAGGATCTTCTTGCCGTCTCTGACCAGAACGCAGGATATTTTCCTTTCTCTCATCATTGTGCACACGGTGAAGAGAGGGGTGTCCGGCGATACCTCCGCTACGTTTGAGGTCATGACATTGCGAATCCGGACCGGGTATTCTCCCTTAACAGGCATGGCGCTCGCCAAACGGTCCACACAGATCGCGGTGTGAGAAAGGAATTGGGAATGAAAGGAAAAAAAGGCAAGCTATTTGCAGTGTCGTCTCCATGTTGACGGTTTTGACCGATTTAAGTACCTTTTTCGAGGTTATTGTGACAATTATGGTCCCATAAAGTGGGAAATTATTCTGTTTGTCAAGGACAGATTCAGGACGGTCTGTTATTCTGGCGGCCGTGAAAGCTGCGGAGGAGGAAAACACGATGAAAAGGAATATCATTTTTCTGATGGCAGTGCTCCTGGTCCTCGGTGCCGGATCCGCAGCCCACGCCTTCCCCTTTCCCTATACCGACGTGCGTGCTCTGGGAATGGGGGGCGCTTACGTTGCCGGCGGTTCGGGTGTTTCCGCCGTGAACTATAACCCGGCGCTTCTTGCCAAGGGTAAGCGCCTTGAGCTGGTGCTTCCGGTCGCCACCGTCCGTGTCGACGACCACATCGACATCCAGGACAAACTGGACAGCATCGACGCTCTGTTAGGGGGAAAGACTATTTCAGCTTGGGCTGCCTCAAACCCGGGAACTCTTACCGCCATGGATAATCTCATCAATTCCCTGGCCCAGCCGGGAAAAAACTCCGTTGACGTCGAGGTGTTCGGTGGAGCCGCAGTGGGTCTGAATGCATTCGGCCTCATGGTGGGTGTGGGGTATTCCGATCTCATCGACGCCTCCGTTATTACCGCCATGGATACTGCTAACATCGGAAGCACTACCAATTATCTTAACAATTCATCAACCCTCGAATTCAAGGGTATTGACGCCCGTCAGCTGGTCCTCTCCGCCGCCCGGGAGTTTTCCGGCTTCACCCTGGGGGCCAACCTCAGGCAGATCAACGGAAGCAGCTACATGCACACCATCTCCGCCTTCAACAACTCAGGAAATATCGACCTGGACACGTTGAAGCAGAGCGAACACGATTATACCGCTACGGCCCTGGACGTTGGTTTTCTGACCAGTCTGACGCCCCTCGTGGACGTCGGGGTCGTCGCGCGGGACCTCGTGGCCCCGAAAGCCGAGTTTTTTGACGGGTCCACATATGAGCCCGACACACGGTACCGGGCGGGTGTCTCCATAAACATGGCGCTTCTGCATGTGGTGGGGGACTTCGATCTGTCCACCACCGAGAGCTTCTCGGGGGCCAAGTACCGGGAGATGGCGATTGGAGCCGAGTTGGCGCTACCGGTCCTCAAGTTGAGGGGCGGGTTGAGCAAGAATATGGCCCTCGATGGGGCGCCCGAGGTCCTTCACCTGGGCGTCGGGTTCAGCCTTCTTGCCGTCAAGATAGATCTGGGCGGGGCCTTCGACACCGACAACCAGAACCTCGTGGCGGGCGCCAGCCTGAGCTTTAAACTGTAGGGGGTTCTGGACACTTCGACCGGCTCAGACCAAAGTCCCGTACCCGACAAGTTTTTCCTTCCGAATCTTCTCACTGGAGATCTCAAGTTCCACGAGAAATCTCTCCAGGACAGAGACCATGGGAGGGGGGCCGCAGAGGAAGACGGTTTGGACCGCCTCGTCCGTCACGAGGCCTTCGATCAACTCAGGGGTGATAAACCCTGTGGGGCCTTTCTATTTTTTCGGTGGGTCCCTGAGAACGTGGATCAGTTCAAAGAAAGGGTTTTCCTCCCGCATCCTTTCCAGTTCTTCCCTGAAGGCTATCTCTTCCAGGCATTGATTGGCGTAGAAAAGGACGCGTTCCTCCGGGACCCCCGTATCTTCCAGGTAGCGCAGGATGCTCCTGACGGGGGTAATCCCGATACCCCCCGCGATAAATACCACCGGGCCGTTTCCACCCCTGCAGGTCAGGCGCCCTGCAGGGCCCGCGAACGCGACCTCGCTTCCCACGATCAGGCCATCTATGGCGGCGCTGTAATCCGACGAGGATATCCTCTTGGTGACCTCGAGGAACGGTTCCGACGGGGAGGATGAGAAGGAGAGCGGTTTGGACAGGTCAGACTCACCGGGCAGCGGCGTGAAAATGCAGTACTGCCCGGCCTCGTATTCGAAACCCTCCGGCTTTTCGAACCTGACGCTCTTGCCGGCAGGGGTTCTCCGGATGACCTCGATGACCACGGAAGCATACTTTTCCATCATCAATCATCGTTTAATGTCCTGCTTCCGTAGGCGGCCAGAACAGCCTGTTCCATATGGGCGATTTCCTCATCCGACAGGAAATCGAAGTGACTCGCGTGTTTCCGCGCCGAAAGTCTGCCATTGTTTTGCAGGCAGAAGCGAATAAGCAAATCAATCTTCCGGTCGGGCATATCCACGATCTCCTGGATGGCTCTCCTGGTCTCATCGTAGTTGGCCAGGAACGCCAGTTCGCCGGCGAGTTCCATGTTAATGGTCTGATCTATGAATCTGAAGAGTGCCTCCACCTGGGGCGTCATATCGATATAGCGGTACCACCCGGCAGTATCGTTGTGAACGGTCATGTGGCCTTCTTCATCGAGCGAGTATTCCACCAGCGCCATAAGATGCCGTGAAAATGCTTCCAGAGAAGTGCCGTAGTCGGCAGGGTTCTTCAGCATGGATGCCGATATGGGAAACATGACGCCTTTGGGCGTAAAGCCTCGGCGGGCAAGAATGTTGTGGATCAGGAAACGGTGGATTCGGCCATTGCCATCCTCGAACGGGTGCAGAAACACGAACCCATAGGCAATAACAGCAGTATGAATCACAGCGGACACGTCACTCGCGTCCATGCGCTTATGGGCGGCTACCAGCCCCTCCATCAGGTCGGCCAAATCCTCAGGCTTTGGACATGCGAAGTGTATCTTTTCCTTCTCCAAGGCGATTGTCTCTCCGACATAATTCTGGCTCGTTCGGTAGTCGGAATCGCGAAACCGTGGATCGACAATGCGATTCTGAAGCTCAATCAAGCACGGTTTCTCGCAGAAGTCTTCCTGCTCAGCCAGTTGAAGCAGCGCTACAAATCGCTCGGTCCGGGTCGATGTGGGCTTGATATGTTCGATCTCAAAAGATGATTTTGTCTCCCTGGTGTACAGGTAGTAGAGAGCCCTCCTCAGCAATTCCGGAGAATAGGCGGATACGACCCTACGGCATCGCATGGGAAGATCGGCTATTTCGAAATAGCGAAGGGTATCGGTGCGGCGAACCGTTGGGCAAAATCTTTGATCACCCAGCAAGTTGTTGTTGATTCGCTGACGACGAACTCTGCGGGCCGGGGTGGCCATGTAGTATTCATCCGGCTCGAGCAGATCAATGTAGTTGCCCCGCTTCACGTCATCCAGCGGAAGCGTTTTGCCGGTCAGAAACTCGTAAAGATACCATAGCCTCCTGGCGTATTTGCCGGTTGGTTTGGACCGGACATATTCCAGAAAATCCTCCTCTGCAACTTCCCGAAACAGGTCGGCGAGTATCGCGAGATTCGTACCGTCATACTTGAGCGCAAATTCAAGATGATCGCCCAGTGTATCCCCCGGCCAGTACTTGGGCGGGTATACCTCTTCGGCTATGTTTTCGCTCGAGTTGATCCGGTGGATTCCGCTGGTCGTCACCAGGGACCTGCGCCAATTCGGAATGACATCGAGGTCGTATCGCTCGATAAGTGCCGCATACCCTGCGAGTCTGTAAGTTGATCTGTCCTGATCGTTTCCAGCCATGGCTTCCTCCGGAAAAATGATTACAGCACAAGAAATATCGTTATATTTTAGTGCAAGTCAAGAAAAATAATTACAAAGACGCCACTCCATCTGCTTGTCTACCGACTTGTCACCCATAGCTTTAGCGAAGGGTGAAGCCTTGACGAAGGCCGGTCCAACGGAATCAGATAGTCCAGGGTCCATCCGCCTTCGCCGGGGTTCCTGCGAAATGAATTGAAGAGGGATTCCCGTAGTGGCCGGCCAGGTAGGGGTGCGTCGCTTCGGTCACTTCCGGGGCTAAGGGGGTGCTAATTATTAAATGAATTGACAATCAGCACCACTCTGGGTATCCTTTGCCTATGATAAAGCGGGATATCGAACAGACGGTCAGGCGTTATGCCGAGCAGTATCCGGTGGTTACGATCACCGGCCCGAGGCAATCCGGAAAGACCACTCTATGTAAGATGGTTTTTCCGAGCATGCCTTACGTATCCCTCGAGGACCTCGAGGAACGGGATTTCGCCGCCTCGGACCCGCGGGGATTTCTGGGCCGATTTCCGGACGGTGCAGTCCTGGATGAGATACAGCGATCGTCCCACCTTCTTTCCTACATCCAGGGAATCGTGGACGATGATGGCCGTCCAGGACTCTTTGTGGTCACCGGGAGCCAGAATTTCGAACTACTTGACACGGTGAGCCAATCCCTGGCTGGTCGGACCGCGATCGTCAAGTTGCTGCCTTTCAGCCTGGCCGAGATCGAAAGGGCCTCGCCGGGATCGCTTTCCATGGATGAGGCTATCTACAAGGGAAGTTACCCGCGCATTTTCGATCACGACCTGAACCCCACTGAGGCCATGTCCTTTTACTTTTCCACCTACGTGGAGAGGGACCTGAGGCAGCTTATCAATGTCCGGGACCTGGGACGGTTCGAAACGTTTCTCAAACTGTGTGCGGCCCGATGCGGTCAGCTGGTCAACCTGTCTTCCATCGGAAATGATTGCGGCGCAAACTATAACACCGTGAAAAGCTGGCTTTCGATCCTCGAAGCGGGTTTCCTTGTAAAGCTCTTGCCGCCCTATTACGAAAACCTTGGAAAGAGGCTCATAAAAACCCCGAAACTCTATTTCATCGATACCGGACTCGCCACATACCTGCTGGGTATCCAGAGGGTCGAGCATGTTTCGGCACATCCACTGCGAGGGGCGCTGTTCGAGAACCTCGTTGTGTCTGAACTTCTGAAAAGCAGATTTAACCATGGGAGGACAGACAACCTCTATTTTCTGCGTGATCGCAAGGGAAACGAAGTTGACGTTGTGCTCGACTATGGCCCCCACCTTGATCTTGTGGAAGTCAAAGCCGGAACGACGCTGTCCAGCGATTTTTTTACGGGGATCAAATTTTATCGTCGATTATACGCCGGGGTGAGAAACTGTTTTCTCATCTATGGAGGCGATCAGGCCAGGGTCCAGGAGGGAATCGTAACTGTCCCCTGGGCAGACCTTCCCAGGTTGGTGATCGAATGATCTGTGTTAATCTGAGGAATCTGAGGGTCGTAGCTTGTATTTCAACGTGTCCTCATCTGAATTGAATTTTGGCAATATCTTTGCGCCATGTTTTCAGCAACCAGGCAGCAGGAGGCTGGAACCATGGCAAGAGCGCTCAGAATTCAATATCCAGGGGCAGTTTACCACATCACCTCCAGAGGAAATGCCCGGGAATCTATCTTTTATGATGAAAAGGATAGAATCCGATTTCTGAAATTTCTTTGTAAGGTAACCAGGCAGTATGGCTGGCTTTGCCATGCCTATTGTCTCATGAACAACCACTACTTATGTTGAGCTCAACATAAATAATGTTATGTGGAGTTTGGACTTATGTGAAGTTGGCCTTACCTCTCTCCTGATTTTCCCTTGATCCTTGCCGTTTTCCCAAGCTGCCCGCGGATATTACTGCACATAATTTTCTACCATGGCAAACTTTATGAAACGATTCTTTGCCCACTATCTGCCAATCCAAAAGGGACTTGCAGTCAATACGGTTCTGGCTTACCGCGATACGATCAAACTGTTGCTATGCTACGCGGCGGATACTCTCAACAAAAGCGCCGATGAACTATACGTCGAAGAGATCGACGAGTCGCTCGTGTTGGCGTTGCTCGACATGGTGAATATCAACTCGCGTACCGGAGTACGCGATAAAGCATTGCTTCTGTTGCTCTACAATACAGGGGCTCGCGTCAGTGAAATTGTGGAACTTAAAACGGGCAACATGCGCCTGCGGGGAACCGCCCAGATTACGCTCATGGGCAAAGGCAAAAAACCAGCATCTTGAAGTGGCTAGCTACACTGGAAAAATCATCCCAATTATGTGCAGTAAATATCAGCCGAAGCCAGCGACAGAAGGGGATTCAAAAAATGAACTTCACATAAGTTCAAACTCCACATAACACTACCACCTCCTTGTCGAAACACCGCAACCAAACCTGTCACGGGGGATGAAACGGCTAAACAGCCAGTACTCTCTGATATTCAATAAAAGGCATCGAAGAGTGGATATGGAGCAGTTATCGCGCCACTGCGGGAATCGTTCAGTCAGCCCCGCCCGTGATTGTTGACTGGATACTTTCACAGTTTTCCATGCGGAAAAAGAAGGCACGGGAAATGTACAAGGAATTTGTCAGACAGGGTTACGAGAGCAGTTCACCTTGGGAGCACCTGGAGGGGGACCTGTTTCTTGGTGAGCCGGGTTTTGCACAGAGTGTGCGTCAGAAACTGGAAGAGCAGCCCACATCCCTTGCGGTATCAAAACGTCAAAGATCTGCTGGACGACCCACTTTGTCACACCTTTTCCCTGACGAACTAATAAGGAACAAACCATCGCGGAACCGAAGGATCATTGATGCCTTTGAGCATCATCTATTTACACAAAGCGAGATAGGAGAACGACTAAAATTGCACCCTGCTTCAATTTCCAGAATAATTAAAGACTGGAAAGGCAGCTGTTAAAATACAAGCTACGACCCCCAGGTCATAGAACCGACACAAAATTTTGGCTTGACTCTTGGCTTACCATGTATTATTTTATGCTAACAAATGCTAACAAATGCTAACAATTGTTAGCATTTGTTAACATAAAAGAGCGGCGCTTAACCGTAATTGAGGGGTAATTGTGGAGACTGACAAATGGCTCACTCTTGATGAGTTGGCTGAGTACTTGAAGCTTAGTCGGACCAAGCTCTATCGCATGGCCCAGGAAGGTGAGATTCCCGCTTCCAAAATTGGGACTCAGTGGCGTTTCAACCGGCAGGAGATCGACGACTGGGTTACAAGCCAAAGGCCGGATGGCACTTCCTCTCAAAGAACCGAAAATGGTAGAGATGGGGGAGGAACGTAAAGATGATGCCAATCAACGGTCTCCGTCCCAACTTCAACCATAGGCGTCAAAACGCACCGGTGCGTTGTTGCCCCATGTGGGGCGAGGTGGCGAATAGCAAGATTCCCCAAAGGGTATGCCGCGAGGAAAAACATGCAAAAAGCGGACGTGAACGAAGCGCTTACTGTATGGATTGCGGTGAGCAGCTCATTCAAGGCAAGTAACCACCGATTTGGTGGTTTGCGGGGTGGAATGTATGGATAAGTTTGTGGATGGGACATGGGAAGAATTTGAACAGTGGATCAGGGACACCATCGGGTCGGACTTTCTCTGGTGTGTAAAGCCATTGGACAAGCGTCTAACCGGCAAATGATTGCTGAACTCGTGAAGAACGCCATCAAAGAGAACAATGGGATTTTCCCTGAGAGAAATTAATTCATCGGACGAAAATAATTGGAGACTTGCCAAGGGCGAAAACGGCCAACAAAAGCACTTACCAGACGAAAAAACCAGGTCATCGAAAACTTGAAAGATATTTGGAGGAATTAATTTGATCGACAGCGATTATGACCACGGACGTGTGACTACAGCACTACTCCTCGCAGCTGGCGCGGGGAGTCGTCTGTATCCCCTGACGCAGAGCGTGCCTAAATGCCTTGCAAAGATCAATGGAGCATCCATCCTCGAACGGCTCGTCATTTCTTTAAATCAACATGGTTTCAAACGTCTGGTTGTGGTCACAGGGCATCTTGAACATTGTATCCGGGAATATTTGGGAACGCAAGCTGGTGGCATGACCGTAGAGTATATTTTTAGCCCGCTGTATGAGACAACAAATAACATTTATTCATTCTGGATGGCTCGTAAACGTATTCATGAGCCATTTCTGTTGGTCGAGAGCGATCTTGTTTTTGACGAGTCACTACTGGGGGACATGTGTTATCCTGACAAAATTGCCATTGCCCGCATGCAGCCGTGGATGAACGGTTCCACTGTCACAGTCAATCAGTTTAAGCAGGTGAAAGCGTTCCAGTGCGACCCTGCCGGGTTTGCAAATGAGATCAGATACAAGACAGTGAATATGTACAGTTTTTCACGCTCTTCATGGCTTGCTATCATTAAAAGACTGGACATGTTCATTGCAAACGGCAGAGTGCACGACTATTATGAAGCCGTCTTTAAGGACATGGTGGCTGACGGGGGGCTCTTGCTTCAAACTGTCTCTTTTGACAGCAAGTCCTGGTATGAAATAGATACTATTGGAGATCTGGCAGCGGCTGAAAAACTCTTTTCGACAGACATATATAAAACAACAATTCATGACAATTATAGTGGACCCCCTGGATGAGACAATCTGTTAAAGTGTAACAGACTTGTTTCGGAAGGGGGTATCAATGCAGATTCGTCGCCGTAAATTCAGCAAGGATTTCAAAGCCAAGGTCGCGTTGGAGGCGATCAAGGGCCAGCGTCCACTCAACGAGTTGGCACAGGAGTTTGGAGTCCGGCCCAATTAAATCGGGATCTGGAAGCAGCAGCTGTTAGAATCCGCCCTGGAGATCTGCAATCGAGGGAAGGATCATGATGCCGAGGCTGCTGAGGTTGAACGTGACCGTCTCTATCGTAAAGTAGGCCAGCTTCAAGTTGAGGTGGACTGGCTTAAAAAAAGACCGGTTATCTGGATTGACAGTGCCTGCCAAGCGCACCAGCATCCCGCATCCTGACCATAAGGTGTATCCGTACCTGTTGCGTGGTCTGGGTATCAATCATGCCGACCAGGGATGGTGCAGCGATATCACGTATATTCCCATGGTTCATGGATTTGTGTACCTAACGGTGGTGACTACAAAGACCACGACATAAAGATCAGCATGGACGGCAAGGGCCTGGCAACGGACAATGAACGTTCTCACCAGTCCTTCGGAATGAGAACTCCGGCTGAAGTGTACCAGGGCATCTCAACATTTAAGGAGGCGGCATGAGAATGGCTCTGTCTCCTACACGGACAGACTACACCTTAAATTCAGGGGAACGTGGTCTTGACATTGGGGTCACCATAAATATCACGCCAATGACCTTCGGAAAATCAAGACTGCTGTTTAAACAAACATGAAGCGGCTGGCCAAAACGATTTTACATGCATTTACCGGTGTGCAGTCAGGTGCTTCAGCCCAATTCCTTTAATAGGTAGCTGATCCATGGATAGCTCAAAAAAAGATAAATCTTGAAAAAATCCAGCAGGGATTATGTATGAAGCAATATGATTATGAGACGCAAACGCAAAAATACGAATTCATCTCCAAACAGCATGGAGGGTACTATCGTCATGATTTTGTCGATCATGCCTATCTCTACAACCTCTATTTCCCGCCAGAGGCCGTATTTACCAGTTTCAAGAATTACATCCATGCCCTTGTCCTGAACTACCCGGTTGCACAGGATGCCTTGGCCGGTCTCATCAGTAAACTGATCTATCAACCTGCTGAAAGAATTGTCGTAGGAAATGGTGCTGCTGAACTCATAAAAATTGTCTCCGGCCACATATCCAGTAAGTTAATCGTTGCGGTTCCCTCATTTAATGAATATGCAAATGCGGCGCCACCAGGGCAGGTCGTAGAATTTGCGCTTGAAATTCCATCCTTCCATTTGGATGTGGATAAATTTGCCGCTGAAGCAATCAGGGTTAAAGCAGATGTGGCTGTTGTGGTAACGCCGAATAATCCAACATCTATGCTGGTTCCCAGGTCAGATCTCATCTTCCTTGCACAAAAACTTGCACTTCATGACTGTATGCTGATCGTAGACGAATCCTTCATGGATTTTTCCCAAAATCCGAATCAGACAACTTTGGAGCATGATATTGAGCAGCACCCCAATATGGCAATCATTAAAAGCATGAGTAAAGCCTATGGAATCTGCGGTCTTAGGATCGGTTACATGCTCACACCCAATGCGGCATTTGCCGAAGCAGTACGAAATGGCGTGCATATTTGGAATATTAACGGATTTGCCGAAGAGTTTCTGCGCCTTTTGCCAAGTTATAGGCACGAGTTTGTCGAAAGCTGTAAACAGGTGCGATCCGACCGGGACAATCTGTATTGCAAGTTGTGTGCTGTTCCGGGAATGATTGTGTACAAACCCGATGCAAACTTTGTGTTCTGCCGCCTCCCCAATTATGCACAAAGCGGCCCTGAAGTCACACGGACATTGTTTGTTGAACATAACATGTACATAAAACACTGCCAGGGCAAGACGCTCAAGGATTCTGATCGATATATACGTATTGCCAGTCGAACCGAAACAGAGAATTGCATGTTAGTTGATGCATTGGCGGATACAATAAACTTGAAAAAAATGGAACCATCTTCATGAAGGATTCACAATATTATCAAATACAACAGACCGGGATGCCTGCTTTTGCCAGGGATTTTCCAAATATCTGTTCGCTTGTAGGACTGTTGTGCGCTGTCCTCGCGATATACTTTGCTATTTTGGGCAATTTCCCTTTAGCAATCATTGGAATGCTTTGGGCTGTTTTTTTTGACTGGGGTGACGGGATCATTGCCCGTCGGATGAAGGGGCGCACTGATGAATTTCGGGCTTTCGGGGTACAGCTTGACTCGTTGATAGATATTGTGAGCTTCGGAATTTGCCCCGCCGTTCTTCTCATGAGCTATGGAGAATTCAGCCCCTGGTTTCTGCCAGGGGCATTCGTGATTGTCGCAGCCAGTGCAATAAGGTTGAGTTATTTCAATGTGTTCGGCTTGATCGATGATTCGACGTATATGGGGATGGCGCTTGACAACAATATCATCATTCTTGGTTTTGTCTTTCTGTTTGACGGTGTTTTTAGCCAGACGTTTTTTTCAATCATGTTATATGCCATATGTATGTGCATGGCAGTCTTGAATGTAGCACCAATACGAACGCCCAAGTTTTCCGGAAGGTGGTTTTATGTTCTCACGGTGTATGCCCTGGGATTGACAGCGATATATGGCTGGATACTGTGGCGCAAATTTCATTAAAATTAAGGTACTTATCAACCCGGGAAAATTATGGATAGCAATCGACCGGTGAATCGACACGACCCCGCAGAACAACAGATCAACGATGCAACTGTCAAACGCTATTTTAATAGTGCAAGGGGTGGTACGGCAGCCACGGTCAGTATGATGGCTCATGAACACAATCTTCCAACCAGTGCGGCTAGATATCGCCTACACAAAGAAATACGAACTATCAGTGATTGGCTCAACGCGGTGTGTGACTCTGGGCGAGTGCTTGATGTTGGCTGCGGGGCGGGGACGTGGGCCGAGATTTTCGCCAGGTGCAATAGGACTGTCATAGGAATCGAGCAAAGTAGTCTGATGTTGAAAGCTGCCAGGGAAAGGGTGGCTCATCTGCCCAAGGTTACAATACTCGAAGGTGACGGTCGATATAACCTTCCGGAGGGCCCCTTTGACATGATCTTCCTGGGAGGCCTGTGTATGTATCTGGATAACCACGACGTGATGGCATTACTTCGTTCTTTGAAAAGCCGTCTTGCTGAAGGGGGGGTGATTATCCTTCGCGAATCGACTGTACATCGGGGTGTATCCCTATCACGAGGAGAGTACCAGGCAGTCTACCGAAGTGTAAACCTGTACCGTCAATTGTTCGATGGCGCGGGTACCTTTCTTGTAGAAGTACGGCGGAACTTCGGGTACACCAATTTGGTGACCGCAGAGGAGTTGGTTGATCTGCGTCGCAGGTGGCTTCCATTCTTACCTAGGGATTCTACCACACTTGGTTTTTTGACATGGTGGGCACTCAGAGGGATCGCACCGATAAGCTTCTGGACACTGCCGCGAATACTCTCCCGGCGCAGCATCCAGTGGCCCAGATTACAAAATCATTTCTTCAGGATTCGCCTTATGGAGTAAAGGGTGAAGGCTTGCATCCAACTGGTCCTAATCATGGTCGCCGAGGAATAGCATTTTCCCTGAAAACATATTATTTTTGGATCATCGGGTGAAGCACTGGGGTCGGACCTCACATCCTCCGGCCTCGCCGAGGCTTCTGCGGGTAACCCTCAGAGGTCGCGGCAATCCCGCGAATATTGACGGGATCGCGTCGCATGGGTTACAGCTTCCGCCGTCGTTCTTCGAACTATGGCGGGACAGGCGCGATGACAATAAATCCCTTACCCATGTCCCGACAGCGCCCCTCAAACTTCAAACCTCAAGCTCACGACGTCAAACCTGAATTCTTCACCCGGTTTTTTCCGGTAGAATGCGCTCCAGTCTAAAATACCACTTGACTGCTCGGTCCGGAATGGCTATACATGGGCTATACAAAAGGAGGTAGTCGCATGCATACGAAGATTCAAAAATGGGGTAACAGTCAGGGGCTGCGTCTTGCCAAGAATGTGCTGGAAGATGCCCGCCTTGGAGTTGGGGATGAGGTGGACGTTGTGGTCAGAGACGGCATTATCGTTATCGCGCCAATCAGGAAAATCCGCGGACGCTACCGTATCGAGGACCTCGTAGCGCAAATTCCTGAAGACTACCACGCCGGCGAGGTCGATTGGGGGGGGCCGGTGGGGAAGGAAACATGGTTGATG
>BDTG01000004.1 GCA_002897695.1 bacterium BMS3Abin14 | reverse complement strand
TGAGTGTCAAAACCATTTTCAGGGGATATAATCACAAAACCTTCAAATTTGCGAAGGTGGAAGAGGATCAGGAGACGCAATGCCACTTCAAGGAACATTAGTTAACGTAATCGCCATCATCGTGGGATCGATCCTGGGGCGCTACCTCGGGCATCTCCTCTCGGAAAGGGTGAGAGGGACCGTCATCTCGGGGATGGGACTGGCGGTTCTCCTTATCGGTTTTCAACTGGCCTTTCAGACAAAACAGCCCCTTATCCTCATTGGAAGCATAATCCTGGGAGGCATTGCCGGGGAGGCGCTCCATATTGAGGCGACGCTGGACGGGGTGGGCCGGCGCCTGCAGGAAAGGTTTTCGGGCGCAGGGAATGTCGCGGAGGCCTTTGTGACGGCCAGCCTTCTTTACTGTGTGGGCGCCCTGGCTATTATGGGATCAATCCAGGACGGTCTTGGAGGCAGCCCCTCCATTCTGTACGCCAAGTCGGCGTTAGACGGCGTGGCCTCGGTGGCGCTGGCGTCCACACTGGGCATCGGGGTCATCTTTTCCGCGCTCCCGGTGCTGGTATACCAGGGGCTGATCACCATGGCGGCCGGGTCCGTCCAGTTCCTGCTGACCGATCCGGTGATCGCTGAGATGAACGCAGTGGGGGGGCTTCTGATCGTGGGTATCGGACTGGACCTTCTGAAGATAAAGAAGATTCCGGTGGGCAACCTGTTGCCCGGGATATTCGTGGCTCCGGTACTAGTTTGGATCTTTTTGTGAGCCTCTCTTTCGAGGCAATGGTTGCCTTTCGCCACCTGAGATCCCGCAGGCGCAATACGCTGGTGTCCACAATTACCGCTGTTTCCATCCTGGGTATCGCCCTGGGCGTGGGGACCTTGATTGTCGTGACGTCCGTAATGTCCGGATATACCGGATCAATGCTGGACATGATCTTGAGTACAACCTCCCATATTCTTATCGAGGGCAACGGCGCAGGAATCGGAGAATATAAGGGTATCATCAGAAGGGTAATGAAAAACCCGCATGCCGTTGCCGCGTCTCCCTATGTCCTCGGACAAGCTCTTCTCAAGACGAAGGGGGGGACCGTAGGAATAGCGGTGAAAGGGGTGGACCCGGGGCGCGAAGCCAATGTTACCGGGACCGTGGGGGAGATGGCACAGGGACGGTTCGGGGATCTGGAGGGCAAGGCCGTATTTGTGGGAAAGGACCTGGCCGACGAGAAAGGCCTGAAGGTTGGAGATGCGGTAACCCTTATATCCCCGTCCCAGGTTGCCTCGCCGTTCGGAATGATCCCGGTCATGAGCCGTTTTACCGTTGCCGGCCTGTTTGAAACAGGCATGTACGATTACGATACGGGAGTGGTTCTGATCAACCTGAGGTCCGCTCAGTCTTTCTTCGATATGGGTAATCTGGTTACAGGAGTCGCCGTGAAGGTCGACGATGTCCGGAAGGCTCCCCAAATTGCCCGGGACCTTCAGGGGGCGCTGGGATATTCCTTCTGGGTTCGAGATTGGAAAAGCATGAACCGAAACCTCTTTGCCGCTCTCAGGATACAGAAGTTCACGCTCTTCGTTATCCTTCTTCTCATTGTCCTGGTGGCGGCTTTTAATATTGTTGGGACCCTGATCATGGTGGTCATGGAAAAGGGAAGGGAGATAGCTATTCTCATCGCCATGGGGGCCAGCCGGAAGTCCATCGGCAGGATATTCCGCATGGAGGGGCTGCTCATCGGGACTGCCGGCACCCTCCTGGGGATCGCTGCCGGAACCGGCCTGTGTTGGGCGCTGGCCCGCTACAAATTTATAGATCTTCCGAGAAGCGTCTATTACCTGAGCACCCTGCCTGTCAGAGTTCGCTTGGTGGAGGTCCTGATCATCGGTGGATGCGCCATGGTTATCAGCTATCTGTCCACGGTTTACCCGGCCTGGCGGGCGTCGCGGTTGCACCCGGCGGAGATCCTCAGATACGAGTGAGGGCGAACCGATAGCATTCCGCCGCGGTCATGGGGTTTTCCCGGGGCGGCATCTTCTTCGGATTCAGAAGACGGCCCCACCGTGTGGCGGTGTACGACATGATGCCCGGTGGGTTCTCGGCCGGTATATGGGGAAAAATGTCAGCCTCGGCGTCCCGATGGCTTCCCTTCAGGTTCAAAATGGCGTCCCGCATGCCGGGTTTCCGCATGGACCCCCAGTAGAGAAAGTTGATCCCGTGCTCGTGAAACGCCGCCTCGATTGCGGAACCGGGAGCCCCGTACGAGGCGGCTATCCCCAGGCGGTTGACCGAAAGCCCCGTGCGTCCGAGTGTCGTGTGGTCCTTGAAATCCATTGCGTCTCCTCTTACAATGCCCTTCGTCGCACCGTTATTAATTGTCTTTGTATTATGACACATCGGTAATAAAAAACAGGAGGACTAATGTGAGCGCTCTTCCCGAGGGAATCGAATATGTTGTTTTTTTTGGCGCTCTTGTTGTCCTGTTGCTGGGGTGGCTGACGAGTATTCTGTTGTATATGAAAGTTTTAAATACCATAAAGGTGAAGTACCCTGATCTCTTCAGATCCCTCGGCCAACCTCGTATTTTCAGCACGAACAAGGAGAGCAATCTCAAGGTCAGGCATTTTTTCAGGGAGGGAGCCTATCGGGACCTTCACGACCCGGAACTGGAGAAGCAGATCAGCCGGCAGAAGCTGTTCAACACGCTGTTTTTCGTCTTCGTTACCGTATGGGTTGTTATTCTGTTTTTTGGCCGTATGTTTTTTAAAACAAGTTGAAATGGCGGCCTTGTCCTTCTCCAGACCGGCCACCTGATAGGGGGGTGAACGACCAGTGAAGAAAAAACTCATTGTTGTCCTCATCGCCCTGTCGGCAGCTTCGGTTTTATTGAGCGGCTTCGCCATTGTTTCAGTCCAACGGTCAGTTGAGAATCTGTACTATCTGATTCAATTGCATCAGGCGGCAGGCCTGAGGGAAATATTACTGGCCCGGCTTGAAGGGGTCCAGGAGGATCTTACCTTGAAAGGCACCCGGTTCGCCAGGAACCTCGATGCCCTGGTTTCCCATGCGTCAGAAATGAGCGTGGCTTTAGACACCTGTCTGACCTGTCATCACAGCGAACAGGTTCAGGTCCGGCTCCAGACGCTCCATGACAAGGGCGAAACCTTCAAGTTGGCGTTGAGCCGGATTAATACCGTCAAGATCAACGCTACGATGTTGCGGGAGGATAAAGATAAAGTTTTTCATCTCGGAGAGGAACTGATTGAGGAAGTTGATGGCATGGTAATAACGACGAACAGGAAAATGATGAAACTGACCCGGGAGACGTTTGACCGGGTCAACCGTTTCCGGGTGGTACTTTTCCTGCTTGTCATCCTGGCTCCCATGATGGTGATTGGGGTGGCCGTCTGGATTTTCGTCAGTTTTACAAAACCGGTCTCCTCCCTGTTGAAAGCGACATCGAGGCTGAAGGAAGGGGACCTGGATTACAGGATAGAGGGGCTCAAGGACGAGTTTGGAGAACTCGCCGGCTCTTTCAACGAAATGTCAGGGTCTTTGAAGGAATTAATTGCGAGCAGGGCGCACACCGAACAGATGGCCCTTATGGGTGAGATGGCATCACGGCTGGCCCACGAGGTCAAAAACCCCATTACCGGCATCAAACTGTCCATTCAGGTGGTCCTCGACGAGATCGATCTTGATGAGGAGCACAGTGACCTGCTCATGAAAACCCTCGAACAGATCAAGGTGATAGAACTATTGATGCAGAACCTGCTTAACTTCGCCAGGCCGCCGGCCTCCCACATGGAGATGGAAGATCTTAACCATGTCATCGATAATACGGCATCGGCCATGGAAATCATCCTCCAGAGAAGATCCCATCCGCCGGAAAAGGCCGGCAAAGTAGTACTGGCAAGGGATCTGGCAGACGGGATACCCATGATAATGGCGGATGCCATTCATCTCCAGCAGGTTCTCCTGAACCTCATGCTTAATGCGGTTGATGCCATGCCGAAAGGCGGTACCCTCACGGTTCGGAGCTTCAAAACTCCCGAGGATGGTTTCTGGCGGGTGGAGGTCTCCGATACGGGGGAAGGAATCCTGCCAGAACACGCGGACAGGATTTTCAACCCCTTTTTCACCACCAAACCAAAGGGCAGCGGTCTTGGCCTGGCGATCTGTAAACGGCTTGTGGAACAGGATGGGGGCAGGATATCCTTTCGAAATAATGAAGGGGATGGAACAACGTTTTGTCTCCACATTTTCAACGACCCCGGAAACGGGGTTCGGAGATCATGATGAAAAAAGGCCGGATTCTTATCGTTGACGACGATGAACTCATTGTCTCGGTGGTTATGCGGGCGTTCGAGAGAGACGGATACCAGGTCCGGTCCAGAACGAATGCCCTGGATCTGGAGGAAAAGGTCGCTTCATTCTCACCCGACGTTGTTCTGCTGGATATTGGTCTTCCCGGCAGGAGCGGCCTTGAGGCGATGGAGGACCTCAGGAAGAGATTTTCAGAAACGCATGTTGTGATCCTCACCGCCGATGACACCGCCGAAACGGCGATAAATGCCATGAAGTTGGGCGCCGTGGACTATGTGACCAAGCCTTTCGAGATGGAGAAGCTGAAAATAGTTATCGGCAGCATCATGGAAAAGGAGGACCTCAGGAGAAGGGTCGACTACCTGAGCCGGCTCACTTCCCCAAAGGTAGGGAAGAGGTTCATCGGGGAATCTTCAGCCATGAGAGAACTCAAGGAAAAGGCGGACAAGCTGGCCGGCGCCAAAGTTTCCGCGATTTTGATAACAGGTGAGAGCGGCACCGGCAAGGAACTCCTGGCCCGTTATCTCCACGGAGTGATTCACGGGGCCGGGGATAAAACCGATTCACCCTTTGTCGGCATTAACTGTTCAGGCATTCCGGAGCACCTGATGGAGAGCGAGCTTTTCGGGCACGTCAAAGGTGCGTTCACGGACGCCGGTTCAGACAAGAGGGGGATATTCGAACTGGCGAACGATGGTTCGCTTCTCTTAGATGAGATTGGAGAAATGCGGACCGACCTGCAGAGCAAGCTCCTGAGAGTCCTTGAGGAGAGGTCCGTGCGCCGGATCGGGGGTAAGAAGAGTATCCCGTTAAGCCTGACCGTCATGGCAACGACCAATATCGATATTTCCCGAGCCGTCGAAAAGGCTTCCTTCCGCAGCGATCTTTTCTACCGATTGAGCGCCTTTACCTTCCACATCCCTCCCCTGAGACACAGGAAGGAAGACATCATGCCCATCGCCTTGCACTACCTCGACGCGTTCTCCCGGGAGTACAAGAGGATGCCCATCCGTGGTTTTTCGCCGGAAGCGGAGGAGCTGATGGCGTCCTATCCATGGCCGGGCAATATAAGGGAGCTTAAAAACGTTGTGGAACGGATGGCTGTTCTTGGAAATACCGAGATCATCACGCCCGATCATCTCCCCAGGGAGATTGGCCTCCAGGAGGGGACTTCCAGGGCAGAAGGGCCGCGGGCATTTACGCTGCCGGAAAAGGGGATATCCCTGGATGAGGTGGAGGAGACGCTCATCCGGCAAGCCCTTGTGATGTCGAAAAACAACATGGCCGGCGCGGCGCGGCTCCTCTCAATAGGCTACGATGCCCTCAGGTACAAAATCAAAAAATTCGGACTTGAATAAACGCCGTCCCTATCCGGGGACGGTTCAATGAGGATCTGCTTTCGCCAGGGCCTGTGTAGCCAGTTTCCTGACCTGAAGCATTTCAAACGGTTTCGGCAAAAAGAGCTGGGCGAATCTTTCAATGGCCTCTTTCACCTCGTCGTTGGGAATGTCCACCGACATGACGACGACGCATGTAGACGGTGATGTCCGTCTGATTTCCCGTAACACATACATGCCTGACTTGTCGGATATCTGGATCTCGAGGAAGACCAGCGCGTATGGGTTCGCCTGGATTTCGTAGAGGGCGCGCATGCCATTACCGATGACGAGGATGTCATGGCCGTCCTGGCGCAGCGATCTCACGAGGGCCTGAGCAGTCAGTGGATCGTCATCCACGATCAGGATCCGTTTTGTGCCGGGAACCGGTGCGACAATGTCCATCATGTTGCAGGTCTTTTTCAAGTCCCGTGCCAAAATAGCTTCCCCATCCCGTTTACGAAACATCCTGATGATTTCCCTTAATATTACGCGCATTTACCAGCACGAGCGTTAAGCGGCTGCATGCTCCGGTCCGGCTATTTGACCATGTCAAAGTGGTGAACTCACCAGATCAGCCCGGGAGCCACGCGTCTGGATGAATGCAACCTGCTGTTTTGAAAACCCTTTTGTCGTTGGAATTAGCTGGCATGCCCCTTGCTGTACCTGTGCCCAGATTGTGTCGCTCAGAAGCAGGGGTGCGGAAAAGCGGCGTTCTTTAACAGTTGGCCATGGGTGGGCTTTTTTACGCCGGCGATGTGCCAACGTGGGATGGGAGCGGGTATGGGAAAAAAGTGTTCTTATGCGGGGCTTGTCCTTCTGCTTCTCCTTGTCTTTCCTGGAGTGGCCATGTCGGCCGTGAATGTGCGGGTGAGCGGGGAGACCAGGACGGTGGTGGAGTCCTACAATGCGCCAAACGGCAACTCCGCCATGCCGTTCTATCAGTATTTTCATCTCCGGATCGATGACGCGAAGGCGGCCGACGGATGGAAGATGCGGATCTACGGTCGTCTGGGGACGGACCTCTCCAATGAAGTGGACGCGGACAGCCGTCTCTATTATGCCTACTGGGAAAAAAAGGGTGTTCTCCTTAAAACGGATCTGCGAGTCGGCCGCCAATGGGTAAACACGGTGGCTGGATCTCCCATCATCGACGGGGTCAGGCTGACAACCCGGCGTTTCGGGTCTATTACAGCCGACGTCTTCGGCGGTGGATACGTTACGATCAGTGATGATCGGTCGGATGATTACGCCTTGGGCTTTGCCGTCAGCGACCATCACTGGAAGGGGACCGATCTGGGGTTGAGCTATCTCCAGAAGTGGGTTGGCGGCGACCTGGCGAGGGAATTCCTTGGCATGTCGGCCGACATGAGGATTGCCCCCCGCAGTTCCGTTTACGCCGAGGGGCAGTACGATCTGCTGTCTCAGGTTTTCGGCTACTACCTTGCGGGCGTGAGGTATGTGCCTCAGGAGCGTTGGAAGCTCAAGGCCGAATACTACGGCACCACTCCCGTGTTTGATACCACCGACATCTACTCCGTCTTTGCGGTGGACGACTTCCGTGAAATATCCCTTACCGCCGACTATCAACTGGACCGGGAATGGACCCTTTTCGGGGGGTACACTCAGGAGTTCTACCGCTCCATGAACGATGCCCACGTCTACGAGGCAGGGTGCGAACTTCGCCGGCCAGGGGGAATCTCGGGTTATCTGTCAGGGATTTGGAGGGACAGCGCTGAGGATTTGAAGGGGATAAAGGGAAATATCCGCACGAAAGTTCCCTACGGGATCTCCCTTGACCTGGGGGCCGAGTACAATGTCTATACCCGGATCGAAACCAATAACAATGACGACACCTCCGCCAAGCGCTACTGGATCAGGGCCGGTCGGGACATTTCCAAGGACCTTAAACTTGACGTCAAGCTGGAGCGGATCGAGAGCATTATATACGACTACTTCAATCGGGGCCGTGTCAGTCTGCGGTACCGCTTCTAAAGGGTGGGTGCCATGCGAAGAATAATAATCCTGTCTTTCATAGTCCTCCTTTTCTCGCCTGCTGCACTGTGGGCGGCGGACAGCCCTGTCTTCGATCACGATTTCCACGTCAAGGATCAGGGGGTCGATTGTTCCGACTGCCACCAGACCGGTGATCTGTCCATCCAGCCCCCGGCGTCCCGTTGTGAGCAATGCCACGAGAAGGGTTTTGCAGAAAAGGTCCGGATTCCCGTCCCGGTTACCCACGACAGCTTCTGGTATAAGGAACACGGTCCCTATGCCAAAAAATTGGATCGGAACTGTGAGACCTGCCATGTTGAGCAGAAGTTCTGTCTCGATTGCCATAAGGCAGGATTTGCCGATGAGCAGGGCAAGGCCGGCATCCATCGCAGTGATTTCCTGGTTACCCATCCGATCCTCGCCAGGGCGGATGATCGCAGCTGTACCATCTGCCACGAGGATAAGGGCTTCTGTGTAGATTGCCACAATGATTTTCAGCGGGATGATCTGGCGCTTGTGTCTCACAGGAGGGGATTCAGCGATATCTCCGCCGGGCTGGTTCTCCATGACACTTTTAATGTGACGGACTGTCAGAACTGCCATACCAATTCAGTTCTGCCTACCCACGACTGGACCGAGGGCCATGCCCGTGAGGCCCGGCGCAACCTTCCCACGTGCCAGGCATGCCATCCAGACGCGGACGTTTGCCTGAAGTGCCACAGCGCGCGCGAAGGTCTTATCGTAAATCCCCATCCCGCGAACTGGGGTGATATCAAGGACACGCTCAATGGAGCAAGCGATGGCAAGACGTGCCGCCGCTGCCACTGATTAAGGAGGAGGAGTGAATAATGTTTATTAAGCGAAACATTGTTGTCGTCCTGTTTGCGCTCATGGTCGTGGGGTTTGTCAGCGCCTGCGGCAGCGCGCTGAAAGAATCCGGAGGGGACCAGACTGGCGCCGGCGGAGGGCTGGCACAGACTGCGACGTACGTTGGTTTGCAGAACTGCTATACATGCCACAACCAGACGAAGTTCAACCAGTGGGCCAAGAGCCGCCATGCCAACTTCGACCTCGGTGACGGCACCCGGATAGACTACAGCAGCATGGAAGCTATTGGGTCAACCAGCGGGACGACGTACGGCTACGACAAGATTACCGGGGATCCCGGTGCGCATCTCGCAGCCGACGGAACCGACAGGTGCGCTCCCTGCCATACCGGGCCCGATTATGGCGGCGACATCCTTGATATCAATGCCGGCGGGGACGTGTTCACGAACCCCAACATCGGGGAGGTCAACCGGAGTATTATCGATTGTGAAGCCTGCCACGGCGGCGGGAGTTTTCACTATGGCGTAGGAGCGTTGCCCTACCCAGTGCCGGGTTATGCCCAGTGCACAGTTTGTCACGCCGATGCCGCGACCGAACACCACAGTCGGGACAGTAAATATTCCTGGGCCAATTCGGTCGGGATTAGCTTCGGGAGTGGCAACGGACCTGCTATCACCTCCACTGCGAACGGCATTACGGTCTGGACGTTGCCGGCTCACTCCGGCACCGCTTGGACGGGGAGTTGGGACGGGCCGTATTATTACAGCGGCGACCACACCATCAACGACACACATTTCAATGAATACTGGATCGCCGGGGACGACATGCTCACCCAGTACGTCTCGGCCAACGCCAAGCTCGGCTACGTGGACACCAGCAACAGCTCGCCTAACAGCGGTATGGCCAACGCCAACTCGAAAGATTCGTGTACCGCCAGTTGCCATGCTCCGCACGAATTTGACCTGACCATTAACCTGGAGTGGGCCAAGAGCGGGCACCATCCCATCCCAGAGGGGCCTCTGACTGCCGGGGCTCCATCCGGTCCGGCAAACTGGGGGGCAATCGAACACAATTTCAGTTCGGCATGTGTCCGGTGCCATACAGCGTACGGGTTTGCGGCGGTCGCACCCGATTCAGCGGGCGATGCGCCAACATCAGTTCCTGTCGGTAAGGGTGCCTACATCACCTGCAACGCATGTCACAACGGCGTGGATTATCCGTCGGCAGCCAACCTCAGGTTGAGGTTCACCGGCGTCATATCCCTCTTTGACCATGATGGAGCCGTGGCCGACTCGGTGAACGCGAACAACAGTGCGGTGTGTTCCTACTGCCACCAGGGCCGCTCGACGGGTCAGTACATCAAGAATAATTATGCTACAGCCCTTTCGACGGCGAACTTCGGTGGCGCGAACTCCCACTACCTCGCCGCCGCCGGGATCCTTTTCCGGTCCGACGCCAGGCCCATGGGTTATGAATATGTGCCGGCCGGCAGCACGACTACGCTTGATTACTCCAACTCGCCGGATTTCGAGCATATCAAGATCGGCATCGGAGATTGGGAAGGAACCGGGGATAACGGTCCCTGTGTCAGCTGCCATATGCACGACACGAGCGACGGGCACGCCAACCATCTGTACACCCCCTTCAAGATCGACGCTAACGGCGACCCCATTGACGACACTCCGGCGGATTTCTGTACCATCTGCCACAACGGCGTGGGAGAGCCCGTATGGACCCCGACAACCTTTGCTGAGCAGGCCGATGGCTTCGCGGACGCGCTGGGAATTCTTGAGGATGAGCTGGGTGTGCAAACGACTCCGATATATTATAATCCGCTCGCCTATCCCTACTTCTACCTCTCGGCCGTTCCCGCAGAGCAAACTTACGGGAACGCTTTTAAAGACTGGCCCGATGAGCAGACCCTCGGGGCGGCCTTCAATCTGAACCTCCTCACCAAGGAGCCGGGGGCGTTTGCCCACAACAGTGACTATGCCAGGCGCCTTATCTTCGATTCCATCGACTTTCTCAACCACGGGTCCGTGGTCGGGACCATCCCTGATTACTCATCCAGCCACCCGGATGGAGTTGCCTGGCTGGAAGGGACTACCCGGCCCTGATGTAAAAGAAGGAGAAAATCCTTACGATCCGAAAGGGGGGCGGCCTGAATGGCCGCCCCCCTTATTTGATTCTTTTCCCTGTCAGGTTCCTTTCCAGCGCCTTCATACCGGCCAATTGTCCCAGCCTTTCCGTTCTTGATATGTTTCAGGCGGAAAAGGCCCCTTCTCTCCCTTTCCTGAAGGGCTTCCATCATCCCCTTGCCGCGGTTTTTCATGGAGGGGAATATGGACTGCTCAAGCGCGTTAATCCTCCGTCTCCCTTCGGGCATCCGGCCAGAGGGAGTCGGGCATATTGCGGCGGCCGTCCCGGGTGGAACTGATCCCACACATAACATTTTTCCCCTTCGGAAAAAATTGATGGTCACGGGTCGCAGGTTCGAGATCTGCCCTTACATCCTCCTGTTTTTGAGGTACCCGGTTCCCCGGTCTCTTTCGACGAAAAGACAGGCCTGTCTGGAAAGCTTCAGAAGGTCCCCGTTATCTTTTTTGTCCATTCCTTCCGAGATGGATGCACCAATGGCCAGTTCGTACACATCACCAAAGCGGTCAGTGAATGCCTTGAGAAGGCCCGCCGCGTATTCATCCACCATCGAGGCGTAAGTGAGGACAACGAATTCGGCCTGGGGCCGGCTCTGGATGAAATCGTCCTCCATGCCGCGGGTTCGGAGGGTTGAGGTGATGAGTTCCTCAATCTCCTCGATCCTCTCTACGGATAACTCCGCTTCTGCTTCGTTGATCGGGGCTATTGGATTGACATGGATGGTCAATACCCCAACCGTTTTTCCCTCTGAGAGCCTCCCCGCAAGGTCAATGGAAAAACCCTCGTCTCCCGGATCCCAGGCTACAATGCCGCTATGGGGTCGAATGAGTCCCCTTGTTGGCAGGGAAAACCGAAAAACAGTCCTCTCGTTGGGAACGCTTTCCATAGAGATTGTTCCTCCATGTTGTTCAACGATCTCCTTTGTCAGGGCGAGGCCCAGCCCTGTTCCCTTATCCCCGCCTGCTTCCTCATCATCGTCCCTGCCGAGAATGCCGCGGTAGAAACGTGTAAAAACCAGGCCGTGCTCCTCCTCGGGGATGCCCGGCCCATCGTCCTTTACCTCGAATACCGTATTGCCGGCATGTTTTTGAACCGTGATGCTGATATGGACCCCGGAGCCCCCATGTCGGATGGCATTGCTTACAAGGTTGACAAGAACCTGCTCGATTCGATCCCGATCGGCGATAAGGCAGGGCAGTTTCTGCCGACAGTCGAGGTGTACGAAAGCCTTTCCCGCCTCCGTCTGGGGTTTAAGCAGCCGCACCGCGCTCTCCACGACTTGCACCGGGTCCATGGGTTCCTTGACGAGATTCAACTGCCCGGATTCCAGGCGTGCCAGATCCAGAAAATCATTGATGAGGCGGTTGAGCCTTTGACTTTCACTGTTGATAATGGACAGATACTTTCGCTGCGGGTCAGGAATACCATCGCCACGAAGAACCAGTTCCGAAAAACCTTGAATGGATGTCAACGGAGTTCTGAGTTCGTGGGAGACGGTGGATATGAGTTCGGTTTTCAGGTGGTCCAGTTTTCGAATCTGTGACCTGTCTGAAATACTCTCCATAACGAGGCCTCCAAACATTATGATGAGGTTCTGTAAATGACGCAGGATGCCGCCGGTTTCCGGATCCATGTCGAGGATCGCCCCCAGGCTTATCCCGAAGATGTCTGGCCTGGGAGGAAGGACACTTCTGACGAGGTTCAGCTTTTCCTCCAGAACCAGCTCCCACTCGATCCCGGGTTCCCTCAGGTAAGGATGGTCCGGCATGGGGGAGTGGAGCGACATTGTCGAAAGGGACTGATACAGTCTTAAACCGGAAGAATAATCCATGACCGACACCTCGGAGAGGCCATTCCTTGAAGAACGTCCCACCCAGGCACGGTTGGATCCCATTTCGCCCATCAGAATAATGTGAAATTGTGGATTGAGTACAGATTCAACTCCTCGCATCAGACTCGGAATCAACCCGTTCTCCATGTCGATGACATCTGTCTTGATGCTCCTGATAGTCGATGTGAGGGTGGATAGTCCGGTGCCCCCGAAATCCGACCTTTCTTTCAAGAGAAGATTTTCCATCCCCATGCCTACCTGCAGGGCGAGGGGGTTGAGAATACTGAGGTTCTCATCGGAAAAACCTGCATTCCGGGATGTATCGGTAACGTTAAGGACTCCAAGGAGTTTTCCGCGACTCTTGAGGGGAACGCTGATGAAGGACCGGGTCCTGTATCGGTCCGGAAAGGGGTCAGGAAATCGTGGATCCTTTCGGACGTCCTGGACCAACAGGCTTTCTCCCGTTGCCGCGACCCA
This sequence comes from bacterium BMS3Abin14, assembly GCA_002897695.1. Taxonomy (NCBI): domain Bacteria; species bacterium BMS3Abin14. The sequence continues at coordinate 62,769 of BDTG01000004.1, read as the reverse complement.
ACCTGCCACCCCTTCTCCAATGGGTATGCTGACCCCGCCGAAATCCTCAGGGTATCTGCCCGCCCATGCGGTGAGTGTCAGTTTCTTTCCCTGAGGGTCCACCGCAAGGATAGAGACCCTTTCCGCTTCGAACAGGGACAGAATCTTGTTGCAGAAGGTTCGAAGTATACTCGTCTCATCGAGGCTGGAGTTCAGCAGTTCACCCATCTCGAGGAAAATGTTTTCCGGGATTCTCCTGGTCATGGTGTTCGGTGTCCCCCCAGTAAAACCTGCAGTACCCATGAGTGTGAATAATCCACTGACCGACAAAACTTATCACAAATGAATAGAAAATGGTTAATCCGGATAATGCGGCCCTTATCGCAGGTAAAGGCATGATTTAACAGGGATGGGGTGTTCCCCCCACCTGGCTTCTCCTCAACATTCCCCTCCCTTGAGGGGAGGGGACTTAGGGGAGGGTGGTAGGTTGCCCTCACCCCTGCCCTCTCCCAGGGGGAGAGGGAGAGTAATGAGATGGTCCATTCAGAAGGGAAGAAAAATATGAGGGGGCACGTTTTTCGTATACCCCCCGATGGTGATCGTAAAAGCCTTTAATTTTAAGGTGTTTAGTATATTCAAAACCTCCCTGCGGTCCATAATAGCCGTTAAATGTATAAAAAATATATACATATAGCCGAATTACAGCGAATTCACTTCCACCCGTTTATTACGTAAAATCTTGTAATTTCAATGTGTTACGTAACCAGGCAAGATTAACTCACCTGTTGGAACGTTTTATGCGTAAAGAGAAGCGACAAGGGGAACAGGAGGCTTTCCTGGAACGAAGGAGGTGAGAACAATGAAAAACACGGTTCGAGTCGTAACGTTGATGACCCTCCTGTGCGCGAATTCGGCTTTTGCTGCGAGCGGCGCAGAAAGTGGGGGCATCGGTCTAATTGGATGGATTTTTATCGGAGTTATCGCTGCCATTGTTGCCTTCCAGTTGATCCCGGCTATGGTTCTTTTCGGGTCTATGCTGGTGGCCATTTTCGGAAAGGCGAAAAACCATGGGAGAGCGACGGAGAATGGAAAGTCCGGCGTCTCCTGATTGGATGACCTGCCAGGGTATTTCCTGGAAAGGGGGAAGGACCATGCAGCTTCTTCTCGTAGCGGACAAGGATGAGGAGACTCGCAGACGGATCGCCGGGTTTTTCAGCAGGAGCGAGTACGAGGTTATCGAGGCGGATTCCGTGGATGTGGTCCTTCGTGATGTCCTGAAGAAAGAGGCCAAGGTCATCCTGCTGGGCAGTGAGTTCGACGGATTATCGGCAAGGGAAATTATCCCCCTTTTGAAGAGGTGCAACCGGGATTTGATCATTATCCTCGTATCAAATGAGGAGTCCCTGCCCCTCATCCGAAGGTTCCGTCGAGAGGGGATCTTCTACCATGCCTTAAAGCCCGTTAACAGCGATGACAGGGAGGAACTGAGACAGGTGGTCCACTGTGCCTTCGATAACTCAACGGACAGGAGGCTGTCCAGAAAGGTCCTGCCGGGGAAACCGAGCGGGGAGATGCAACAGGGGTAGGACGGAAAGGAGAGGATTAAAATGAAAACGGTTATCTCGACAATCTCGTTGGCTCTGGCTGCGGTTCTGGCGGCCATAAGCCCGGCGTTCGCCGTGGACACCTCGGTGGTTTACAAGAGCGGAATTCTTGTAAGCATCTTTATCGGTGTCTGTGCGCTGATCGTTGTGGCCCAGTTGGTCCCGGCCCTTGTGCTGTTCCTTGGTTTCATGAAGGCGCTGGTGACCGGCCATTCCAGAAAAGAGATCCCGGCGACCGAATCCACCCGGATGGGCGAATAACAGCGAAAAAGGAGATATTCCATGGTCCATCTGATAACAGAGTTTTTCGATTTCATCGGCAGATTGGTGCAGATACACACTCTTGTGGACTACTATAATTATGTCAAGGCCGTCGAATACCTTATCTGCCTCGGGTTTTTCGTAGTGTTTCCGATATTTTACAGGGACGTTATCAAATACCGGGGGGATGTCGGGAAACATGAGAGACATGATAAATAACGAGTCTGCACACCATGGGAGGGACGAACGGATGAAAAGGAGAAGGAAATGGGCACTGGCAGGGATGATCGTGGCGCTGTTTTTTATCGCCGGTCCAACTTTCGGCGCCGCCGGTGATCCGCCCTCATCCTTGCTGATAGACTCCCTGTCCAACCTCTACGGTGGGGTGGATTTTGACCACGCGATGCACATGAACATCGCGGACGATTGCTCTGTCTGCCATCATCACGCGTTTGGAGCGAACGTTGCGGAGAAAAAATGTGCGAAATGCCATTCGGATAACAAAGGCACATCCTCCGCGGCTTGCCCGGATTGCCACGTTAAAGATCCTTTCACCGCAAAACATATCAAGGCGATGGAGTCCGATCCGGATCGGTTTCATAACGACATACCTGGACTCAAAGGCGCCTATCACCTGAGATGCCTCAATTGCCACGTTGAAATGGGAGCGCCCTCAGGGTGTACGGACTGTCACAAAAGGACTGATGCGGGCAATAAATTCTATCATTCCGGCAAATATGCGCCTTCAGGCGGCGGGATCGGAGGGCAGCATGAATAGGTTCTCATGGAAAGGGATCGTCTTGCGACATGGAAAGGGGGCTGGAACATTATGAGTGGTATAAGCCGGAGAAGATTCCTGAAGGCAACCGTTGCCGGCGGCAGCGCCCTGGTGTTGTTCTCAACCAAAAATGCCCTGGGCATGGCTGAGTTCGAGGGTTACCCGGAGGGGATGGGGGTGCTGGTGGACCTGACCAGGTGTGTCGGCTGCCGAACCTGCGAGGCGGCGTGCAACCTGGAACAGGGCCTTCCTGAGCCCGACCTTCCCTTCGACGATCCTTCGGTTTTTGACCAGACCTTCCACGAAGGCACACAGAAGCGCAGAACCGACGAGGGGGCCTACACGGTCGTCAACCGATATGAGACGGAGGGATCAGGCGGGCCGGTCTATCGAAAGATCCAGTGCAACCATTGCAACGAACCGGCATGTCTGACCTCGTGTTTCGTCAACGCCTACACTAAGACAGATGAGGGAGCGGTTATCTACAACCCGAATGTCTGTGTCGGATGCAGAAACTGCATGATCGCCTGTCCCTTCCGAATCCCGGCATTCTCCTATTCCAGCGCTTTCGAGCCCAGGATAAGAAAATGTATCTTCTGCTACGACACCCGCCTGAAATATGGGAAGCCTCCCGCCTGTGTAGAGGCTTGCCCCCAGGAGACCCTCACCTTTGGCCACCGGAAAACCCTCATAAAGATCGCCCATGAGCGGATCCGGTCGGAACCCGAGAAGTATATAGACTATGTCTACGGGGAGACGGAGGTAGGCGGAACGTCCTGGATGTACCTTTCCGGCGTTCCTTTCGACCAGGTGGGTTTCGACACCACCCTTCAGCACCATCCGATCCTGGACAACGCAAAGAGTTTCCTTTCCACCGTGCCGATGGTCCTGGCCATCTGGCCCGCCATGTTTATGGGATTTCACCTGCTGGCGACCGGGGGAAAGGAAGAAACGGAAGATAAAGAGCCGCATAATGGAGAGGAGGGCCAGGGAGAATGAACCGCCTTGTGGAAAATGGCTTTAGGCCGATCGACTCTCTGAATGATCCTGATGATGGCCATACGTGGAGCTTCAGGCAGAAACTTCTGCTGGGATTCTCGCCCAGGGAGTACTTGCGGCAGGTCCTGCATAACCCGTTCAATTGGGTCATAGCCCTGATCTTTGCCGTGGGCTTTCCTCTAATCCTGTACAGGTATGCCGCGGGCCTCGGCGCCGTTACCCGCGCTTCCAACGATTATCCGTGGGGTCTTTTCCTGGGTTTCGGACTCTTCGTAATGGTCCCACTCTCCGCCTCTGGGTTTCTGCTCGGTACTGCGGTGGAACTGTTTGGCCAGAGCAAATTCAAGCCCATATTGCAACTGGCGCTGCTCAACGGATTGATGGGATATTCCTTTGCGGTTATTTACCTCCTGATGGATCTTGGGCGTCCGTGGCGGCTCTACTATCCCATGTTTGTTTCCTGGGGTACGGCTGCTGTCCTCTTTCTGGTCGGGTGGCATGTTGCGATCTACCTGTCAGTGCAGATGATGGAAGTTTCCGAGTCGTTTTTTGAATGGATCAACTGGCCCAACGCGAAGAAGTTTATAAAAAGTGGGACCATCGGGCTGACCGTGGCCGGGATTATCCTGTCAACTCTCCACCAGGGGGCCTTGGGAGCCCTCTTTACCTATGCGCCGGGAAAGGTGCATCCACTCTGGTATTCGCAGGAGTTTCTCTGGATATTTTTTCTCTGTTCATCGGTATTCGCGGGGCTGTGCATGATCATTGCGGTGAGCACCATTGTTGAAAAAACCATGGCCTGGAGATGCAGCCGTGAGTTTCTGGATAATCTCGGGACCATTACCATCAGTCTGGCCAAAGGCTCAGCCATGGCTCTGATAACCTACCTGGCTATCAAGCTTATAGGGATTGCCCATGACAACGAGTGGGCCTATCTGGCAACCGGCTGGGGTCGTTTGTTCATGCTGGAGATCTTCCTTGGGGTAATTCTTCCCCTCATCCTCTTCTCCATCGCCATCAGGAAAAACAGCGTAGGTCTGGCCCGGTTTACCGCTTTTCTCACCATTTTTGGTGTGGTGATGAACCGTCTGGATACTGCCCTGATCAGTTTCAACTGGAACCTTTATCAGGAAATCCCCCACCCGTTCGAACTGATCATATCGGTAACATTGTTTGCCCTGTTCGTGGTGGTGTATCGTTTTATCCTCTACCGGCTCCCAATCCTGTATCCGTGGAGGGCAGCGCCGTCCGCGGCGTACAGGACTACCTCAAGACCACCTCAGGGTTGAGCGCTTTTCAGAAATCATCACCGCGCTTACGGAAGGCCGGAAAGGAGGAGTGGACATGTTTAACAACTTCGTTTCCAAAGCCATTGTCCCGATCGCGCTTTCCCTGACCGGCTTTGTCATCGTCTGCAGCCTCATTCTCTACTCCTCCATTAAGGGGGACCTTCTGAGGGATGCGATACAGCATGAGGTCAGCCTTGCCGATACCGTCATCAGTTCAACGCGCTACACCATGATGAAGTCGGACAGGGAAACCCTTTACCGTGTAATAGACAGTATCGGCGCCCAGAAGGGAGTCGAGCATCTTCGTATCTTCAATAAAAAAGGGGTTATCATGTTCTCCTCGGACCCCGGGGAGGTAAACCAGGTCGTGGACAAAAAGACAGCCGGCTGTATAGGGTGTCACAGCGGTTCCAAGCCGACGGCACGGTTGGGGTCCATGCAGCAGGCGAGGCGGTTCGTAAATAAAAAGAACCGCAATGTGCTGGCTATCACCGCGCCCATATACAACGATACCGGATGCTCCGCGGGTGACTGTCATTTTCACCCTCCCCACCAGAAAATTCTCGGAACACTGGATGTCGGTCTGTCGCCCGATCCTCTGGACACAAGACTGCGCGCCCTGCGCTGGAGAATGACGGTTTTCTGCATAATGGTTCTCATCTTGTCGGTGGGCGGGGTAAGCGCCATCCTCAGACGGAACCTTCTGCATCCGATTGGCCAGTTGATGGACTATGTGAAAAAGGTCTCCGAGGGGAGCCTGGATAACGATCTTCCAAAAGGAGTCAGGGAAGTTGAGTCACTTGCAAGGACCTATCTTGACATGGCCAGGGGGAGACATCTTGCTGAAATGGAATTGAGAAAAATCAGGGAAGAGGATAGTATGTCAAAAGAAGAGGAGGTTGATCCGGTTTAGTCCCCTTGGGTGTGGCCCCGAGTACCCTTGAAAGTCCTCGGGCTAAATGGCGAGCTGAGTGCTCTTATGGCGAGAACAGGAACAAAGTCATCGCTTGGCTCCGGACAGGGTGTGCCGAGCCAGGACTCGCGCCGCAGCAAAATCCTTGATCGAATCCGATACCTTAAACAACAGATACGTTACAGTATTTGGTGGATGGTCCTTTTTTTCCTGGTTAGCCTGGGGGCAGTGGCAAATTTCCGGTTTCTCCCCCCAATTTCCGAAAAAATGCGGCATCTTCTGGGCGGCTCCCCTCCCACCACCCTCATCAGCATCGCACTGGTCGTCTACGCCTTTTCCGCCCTCGCTCTCATCCTGGGCCATTTGAGCACAGGCCCCGATCGCTACCGGGGCTGGTCGCACATCGGGTATCTTTCGGCATTTTATCTGTTCTACTACTATGCCGGCGGGCTTCGGGAGAATTTCTGGCCGGTGTTCTTCGCGGGCCTGACGATTCTCGGTCTTGAGAACTATCGGGTCTGGTCAGTTTGCAGTGAGGCAATAAGGCAGGAACGGGAACTCCTCGCGCTGCTGGATGAGTGATGGGTTCATGCGACGGGAAGAGTAATGATAAAGACTGTCCCTCTGTCCGGCTTGCTGTCAACCTCGATCTCACCGCCGTGGGACTGGATGATTCCGTAGGAAACCGAAAGGCCCAGGCCGGTTCCCTTGTTTCCCTTGGTGCTGAAAAAGGGATCGAAGAGTTTTTCCATGTTTTCTTTCGGAATGCCGCAGCCTGTGTCCTCGATCCGGATGTAGATGCTGTCCCCTGCCGCATTTAACCCCGTTCCGATGGTCAGCTTCCCCCCCGCCGGCATTGCCTGGCTAGCGTTAACCATCATGTTGATGAAGACCTGTTCGATCTGGGAAGCGTCCATCAATGTATTCGGAAGGTCAGGAGCATACTCTTTGACGATCTCGATGTCGTTGAAATCGGCATGGTGCTCAATCAGGGCAATGCTTCGATTAATGGCCTCATTGACCGACTGCATCGTTTTTTGGGGATCGGAAACCCTGGCGAAGTCCAGCAGTTTCCTGACGATCCTGGAGCAGCGCTTGGCCTCGTGGATAATAGTTTGGCAATCCTCTTTCAGCCCTTCGTCCAGCCGTGGGTCCTCCGCGATGAAAGGAGCGTGTATCATGATCCCCGTAAGAGGATTATTGAGCTCGTGGGCGATCCCCGCGACGAGTTCCCCGAGGGACGCCAGTTTTTCCGAGCGGATAAGAACGGACTGCATCTCCTTTATTTTGCGCGTTCGTTCCTCCACGCGGGTTTCCAGGGTTGCTGCCCACTCATCCCGTTCCTCCCGGGCCTTTTTCAGTTTGCCTGTCATGTCGTTGAACGCCTCGGCAAGTTCCCCCAGTTCATCCCCCGGCACCGACTCTATGAAACGCCATTTTCCCCTGCCGACGGCCCGTGTGTGTTCCAACAGCGTATGAACCGGCTTGACGATCAGCCTCTGGGTGAGCAGGGTGAGGCAGAGTGATATGGAGAGGATCAGGAAAAGTATCTGAATGATTGTATTGTTGCGATAATTGCGGATCTTCGACAGCATGGGGGCGGCGGAGATGGTAATGTCCAGAAGGCCCAGAAGATGTGTATCCCTGGAATGGGTATGGCATTCACCGGTCCAGCACACCTTCTCATTATATATGGGCTTGACCAGGCCGAGAACTTTGTTCCCGTTACTGTCAAGGAACATTCTGCTTCGGGCCATGGGGGAGGGATCTTCCCAGGACATTCCATAGTTATGGCAAATTATGCAGGCAGGGGCCTTTACGCCACCGGGGCCGGCGCTGATTCCAGCCCTTCCGGTGGAGAGGGCCACCACTCCCTCTCTGTTGATAAGCCTGACCTGCTCAATCCCCTTCTGTTGGGCGACCTCCCTTATCGTAACCTGGATCTCATCCCTGTCGTTTTTCAGCATCTGATGGAATACGGTTCTAAGTATGGTTTCGCTCAGATGGTCGAGGTCGGTTACTGTACTCTCGAGGAAGGCATGTTTGAGGGTGGAGATGTTGAAATAACCGAAAAGGGCGGAGGTAAAAAACAGGACGATTCCTGTAATCAGCGAGATCTGAACGATCAGTTTCAGACGCACGCCCGCCTCCTCCGTTTCCCCTGTTCCCTTTTCAGGGAGAGGTTACTGCCACATTGACAGGGTCGTAAATAGTCCATTCATCCTGTATGGTTCCTCGCGGAAATCCCCTGTTTTTTTAGCAGCGCCTGAAAGTTGGGCCTCAACATTCCCACATCCCTGGCGGCCCGGGTGACGTTCCAGTCGTTTCGCTCAAGGGCCTGGAGAAGGAAGGCGCGTTCAATGGGCCTGACCGCTTCTTCTCTGACCTGTCTCTTGATCTCTTTCAGGCTCTCCGCGCTCAGGGGAACAGGCTCGGAAATAGTCTTGGAAGGACTGTCGCCGACCGGCCGAATTTCCAGATCCTCAGGTTGAATGAGCTTGCTGTTGGTGAGGACGACAGCTCTTTCGATAATATTTTCCAGCTCCCTGACGTTCCCGGTGAAGGGATGCTGCGTCAGGATGGACATGGCGGCCGGTGATACCCCATGGATGTCCTTGCCCATCTCCTCGGAGAACTTTTTAAGGAAATGTCCGATGAGAAGGGGAAGATCCCCCTTTCGATCAACCAGGGGAGGCAGGTGGACAGGGATGATATTTAGCCTGAAGAACAGGTCCTTTCGGAAAAGCCCCTCATCGACCAGTTCATCCAGGTCCCGGTTGGTGGCGGTTATGAGACGGATGTCGATGGGGAGGGGTTCGGTTCCCCCGATGGGGGTTATTTCGAACTCCTGGAGGACCCGCAATAGTTTGCCCTGGGTGGCCAGGCTGATGTTGGATATCTCATCGAGGAACAGGGTCCCTCCGTCTGCGACCTTGAACAGGCCCATTTTAGTCTGTACCGCCCCGGTGAAGGAGCCTTTTACATGGCCGAACAGTTCACTCTCCAGAAGGTTCTCCACAAGGGATGTGCAGTCGACAGCTACAAATGGCTTATTGCAGCGCATGCTGTTCTTATGAATAGCCCTGGCAACCAGTTCCTTTCCGGTTCCGCTCTGACCCGTGATAAGAACCGTACTGTCGGTGGGCGCAACCTGCTTGATCCTGATGTATACCTTCTGCATCGCTTCACTCTCACCGATAAAGACCTCGAACCCGTTCAGGTTGTGCCCGACCTCGGGATGGGTGCGCTGCATCTGAACGGTTCGCTGTTCCAGCGCCTTTTCAACCATCTCGATGATCTGTGCGGGTGTAAAGGGTTTGGAAATATAGTCGAAGGCCCCATTTTTCATGGCCTCCACGGCTGTCCCCACGGTGGAATACCCGGTAATGATGATGACCGGCACGGCCGGCTGCAGGATCTTGATGGCCTTCAGTACCTCGATCCCGTCCATTCCCGGCATTTTGAGGTCAGTGATGACTATGTCAAAGGGCGTTTTCTGGAGCCTTTCGATGGCCATGAAACCGCTTTCGGAGGTTTCCACCTGATAGCCCCTTCCCTCAAGGACACGGCAGAGTCCCCTCCGGATCACGGCTTCATCATCGACGATAAGAACCTTCACACCTGTCATGTCTACTCCCCCGGAAGATACAAACACTTATGTTCTTTTTATCACAAAAGTGCGGGTTTGAAAAGGACAGGGCTGCTCCGCTTTCCTTGACACATAACGGGCCGTCGCAGATAATCAAAAAGCAGGAGGCGTAAAATGAGAAATCTAACGAATGAAAACCTGAGGCCGGTCCTGACCGCAGAACAGATCGGGGATCGGGTCAGGGAGATGGCCCTTCAGATCGGTGGCGAACTTGATGGCAGTTTTCCCCTGTTCGTGGGAATCCTGAAGGGAGCATTCATCTTTCTGGCAGACCTGGTGCGGGCGCTGGATATCACCCTTGAGGTGGATTTTGCTGAGATCTCCAGCTATGGTGATGAGACCACCAGCTCAGGCAGGATCAAGGTCATCAAGGATATCACCACTCCGGTGGCGGGCCGCCACGTGATCGTTGTGGAGGACATCATTGATACAGGCCGCACCCTGGCCCATTACCTGGATGAGCTCCAGACACGTGGGCCGGCCTCCCTGAGGGTGTGTGCCCTTGTCGATAAACCGGAACGTCAGGAGTTTACCCTCGATATCGATTACGTCGGGTTTCAGATAGAAAAGGGTTTTCTCGTCGGGTACGGTCTTGACTGGGGAGGGAAATACCGGGAACTCCCAGGTATTTTTGAGGTGAAACAGTAGCAGTGGATAGACTTTTTGCGAGTCCGTCAAGGATGATTCGCGGGACAAAGGTGGTTTCATGAGAAAATCAGGATCCCTTCTTGGATTCTACCCTTCGGCAGAGGCCGCCGAGGAAGCATTGAAGCAGTTGAGAAAACATCACTTCCGACGTTCCGCGCTCATTCAAAGATCATCGGCCGGTGTGATCTCCTTCGATGAGGTTTCATCATTTTACGCGCTGATAGCGGGGCTGTTTATCGGCATCTTTATGCCCGTGCTGGTATACGGTTTTTCGGCCTTCCTGGGTTTTTCCTTAAACCAGAGCCTGTTCTTCACATCCATCACCCTGGTCTTTTCTTTCATACTGGGGGTTGTTTTCCACCGTGCGTTTATCCGTTTTCTCGGGATAGCGGTGGAGCAGGAGCTTCTCGGGCGATATTCACGCTGTCTCATCGCCGAGGAGGCGGTGGTCATTGTCCAGGCCTCCCCCAGATCCATTGGGAGGGCCGTTGCGCTGCTCCGACGGATCAGCCGGGATCAGCCCACCATATTCGCCTCTCATCCCGCTCGAAAGATTCATCTTAAGGCAGACGAAAATGACCAGGACGAGCCGCTGTCCACCGCCCACATCGAGGAACATGCCAGAGAACTTGCCGAGGCCCATTCCATCAAGCCTGCCGAGGGAAGGGGGGAGCCCCTTCTCGATCATCTTGCCATCTGCGAGAAGATAATTCTGGAGGTCCGCCAGACGCTGGCTGAAGCGTCACGGTTTGAACAGAGCATCTCAACCTCCGCTGAATGGATACTGGACAATTATTTTATCGTTCATGGGCACATCACGGATGTTCGTGAGAACCTGTCGAAGAGGTTTTATCATGAGCTTCCTGTCCTGACCGAAGGCCCTTACAGAGGTGATCCCCGGGTTTACGGTATCGCCGCTGAACTCGTTATTCACACCGACGGTCAGCTGGATCGTCACAACATCCGTGACTTTCTGGATGCATATCAGTCTGTCTCTTCCCTGTCGACCGGGGAGTTGTGGGCGCTGCCCATCATGCTGCGTATCGCTCTTGTGGACCGCCTCCGCAGTTTGTTCGAGAAGGTGGATTCCTGGCTGCGAGAGAGTGAGAGCGCCGATTTCTGGTCCAACAGGCTTGCGGTGGCCGTGCGCAATGATCCCGATCAGATATTTAATATCCTGTCCAGGCTCACGGAGGAATTCCCCGATCCCAGCGCAAACTTTGCCCTCCAGATTATCGATCACATTTATGACGAGGAATCCATCCTCAACCCGGTCAGGGGATGGCTTGAGAGGAAAGTCGGATCCCCGCTGGAGAGCATTATCAGTGAGGAGAGGGCGCTCCAGACCTCGGACGAAATCGCCATAGGCAACGGGATGACGAGCCTCCGTTGGCTTAAGCAGTTTGACTGGCGGGAGGTTTTCGAGGAACAAAGCTCCGTGGAGGCGATCCTCCGTGACGACCCCATGGGGATATATTCATCCATGGATTTTTACACCAGGGACAGCTATCGAAAAGCTGCGGAGGAGATTTCGAGATGCGGAAAACACGATGAAAGGGAAGTTGCGCAGCTTGCCATAAAAATGGCCATGGAGGGTTCCGGTGTGTCAACCGATCCGTCGGCGTCACATGTGGGGCGGTATCTGATAGGTGACGGGAAAGAAGAACTCCTAGATAGACTGGAATGCAGGGATAACAGGCGCAACAGGGTTTTACAGTGGGTCTACAGGCGCCACACTTCCCTGTATCTCACCACAATCGGCGCCGTGTCCCTCGCCGTGACGGGAACTATCCTGGGTCTGGGACTATCCTTCGGCTCAAATCCTGCTTACCTTGCGATCCTTGTCCTTCTTTCCCTGGTTCCGGCCAGCCAGTTCGGTGTCCAGGTGGTCAACTACCTTGTAACCCGCCTTCTTCCGCCAAGGAAGCTGCCGAAGATGTTTTTTCAGAAGAGAGGGATTCCCGACGAGTTTCGAACCCTGGTCGTTGTCCCTGTTCTCCTCACCGACCGGGCCGGCGCCATGTCGGACCTGGAGAGCCTCGAAATACGCTACAAGGCAAATCCGGACCACAATCTTGTCTTCGGGTTGTTCACCGATTTTGTGGATCACGTGGAACCCCACCGGGAGGACGATGAGGAGCTTTTCAGTGTTGCGGAAAAAGGGCTTGAGAGGCTGAACAACCGATACGGTTCCAACAGGTTCTACCTTTTTCACCGGGAAAGGGAATGGGCGGAATCTGAGGACCGTTATATGGGATGGGAGAGAAAAAGAGGCAAGCTTGAGGATCTGAACCGCCTTATTTGCGGCGAATCACCACGGAATGGGCGGCAGATCGTCCGCGTTGGGGACCCTGATCGTCTCTCGGATATCCGGTATGTTATTACCCTGGACAGCGACACGCAGCTGCCCCATGGAACCGGAGCCCGGCTTATAGAGACTATGGCTCACCCGCTTAACAGACCGGTAATCGATCCCGTAAAAATGGTCGTCCGTTCCGGATATGCCGTAATCCAGCCTCGGGTCAGTACCTCCCTGCCCAGCGCCACGGGCACCTTGTTCAGCCGGCTGTTTACCAACCCGGTGGGTACGGACCCCTACACAACGGCTGTTTCCGACGTCTATCAGGACCTTACCGGGGAGGGGTCATATCTTGGGAAAGGGATATACGATCCAAAGGTTTTGCAACAGGTTCTCAGGAACAGGTTTCCGGATGGCCGCCTGCTCAGCCACGACCTGGTGGAAGGGGCATACGCCCGGGTGGGGCTTGCCACCGATATCGAGCTTTTCGACGAGTTTCCCGCCGACTATCATTCCTACTGTTTCAGGACTCACCGGTGGATTCGTGGTGACTGGCAGATCGCCCAGTGGTGTCTATCGAAAGTTCCGGTCAAGGACGGCAGGCGGGAAAAAAATCCGCTTTCGGCTATGGCCAGGTGGAAATTTTTCGACAATCTTCGCCGGAGCCTCCTGCCGGTGGCTTCCGTGCCTTTTCTGGCGGCCGCCTGGCTCATGTCCCCTGCCGCAGGTTTCTTGTGCAGTGGTTTTGTCGGGCTGCTGTATATGTCCGCTTTTATGGCAAACCTGTCAACCTGGCTCACCTCCAACCGGGATGTCAGGAAAAACATTCTTCGATCCTTCCGACATGATCTGAACCGCTCTTTGGCCGAGATCGCAATCATGGTTCACCAGGCCGGCCTTGCGGCGGACGCTATCCTCAGGGTTCTATATCGCCGCTTTGTCAGCCACAAGGGTCTCCTCCGTTGGACCACCGCCCAGATGGCAAAGACGAAAGCCAAGAAGCATATGCACGAGTTCTTTTCTCAGGTAATGGGGAATGCATTCCTCGCCTTTCTGATGATTGCCGCGATCTGGTTGAGGGACCCCTTGAGCCTTGTTCCGGCCGCTCCCTTCCTGGCCCTGTGGCTTGTCAGCCCAATTATCATCTGGCGAATGGATCTGACGGTTATGGGGAAGCAAAGGATGTTTTCCCGCCGTGAGGCCCTGGTTCTGAGGAAGATTGCCAGGAAAACCTGGCGGATATTCGATGATTTTGTCGGGACCGGGACCCACTGGCTTCCTCCCGACAACTATCAGATATCACATGTGGACGAGATAGCTCCCAGGACCAGTCCGACGAACATCGGGCTTTATCTGCTCACGGTGCTTGCCGCGGGGGACTTCGGTTTCATAACCCTCGATGAAGTTTCACAGCGCCTGCGGAATACCCATTCCACACTGAAACAGCTGAAGCGGTACGAAGGGCACCTTTTTAACTGGTATGATGTGGCAACCCTGCGGCCTTTGATGCCCGGGTACGTCTCCACCGTGGACAGCGGGAACTTCATCGGAAGTCTCTGGACGCTGGAACATGGGCTCAAAGAGCTGATGGATGAGCCGATAATAGGGCCCAGAACATTCAGAGGGATTCACGATACGGTGCTGATTCTCGGCGACGCTCTCCGGGATGCGGGCCTCACCTCCAAATTCGGGAAAACCATTACTGAATTGATGGAGCTTACCGGGGATCCGCATGACGAACTGGAGGGGATGATCAGAGGAATCAGGGAGATCGCCGCCCCCTCCGGGAAAATGGTCCTTGGGCTCAGGGCCGAGGTTGACCGGTATCCGCAAATGCATTACCGCAAGCTGGATGATGAGGAACTGAATCCTGTTGAGGATGCTGCCTACTGGGCGGCACGGGTCGACAGTCAAATCGCCGAATGGAATCAGATAATCGACCGGTATCTCAAATGGGCGGAGATGCTTTTTGAAAACCATCCAGGGGAGATAGAGGCCCTCGCCGGCGGGGAGCGAAGGGATTGGAAACTGCTCCATCAGGCGCCGTCCCTCCGTCAGCTCGCGGCGGAGAACGCGTCTTTTGTCCAGTCCGTTATTGACGGGCAGCCGGAAAATGGAAGCCCATCTTCCCGTAATCCGGCAGGGTTGACAGAGTCGATGGCCCCGGCTGTATGGGCCGCATGGGAGACCCTGGAAGATGTCGAAGACCTCATCAGGATGGGAAGGGAACTTGCCGACGGGATTAACCTTAAATTTCTCTACCATGAGAGACGGAAGATCTTTCACGTAGGTTTCAATATCAACGATCAGCGTCTTGACAACGCCTTTTATGATCTCCTGGCCAGCGAGGCCCGACTAACCAGTTATGTCGCTGTGGCCAGGGGGGATGTCCCCATCGAGCACTGGATGGCGCTATCCCGGCCTTTCGGCGCAATGGGCCGCCGGCGTGTTCTGCTCAGCTGGAGCGGGACGATGTTCGAGTATCTCATGCCCCTTCTTTTTCAGAAAAACTACGAGAACTCACTGCTTGACATGGCCTGCCGTGAGGCTGTGGATACCCAGATCAAATATGGAAAACAGCGCGGAGTACCCTGGGGTATTTCCGAATCCGCCTATGCCGACCTGGATGCTTCCAAAATCTATCAGTACCAGGCCTTCGGGGTCCCCGGACTTGGTCTCAAACGTGGTCTGGATGAGGATCTGGTTGTCGCCCCTTACGCTACTATGCTGGCCCTGTCCCTCGTTCCCGCTGAAGCCATTGGAAATCTGAACAGGCTTGCCGGGATGGGACTTTATGGGAGGTTCGGTTTCTTCGAGTCTATCGATTTTTCCCGCCGTAAAAAACGGCAGGGGGACAAAGGGGTGATTGTCAGAACCTACATGGCCCATCATCAGGCCATGGGATTTCTTGCTATCGACAACGCCCTTCACAATCAGGTCATGCAGCGCCGCTTCCATTCGGATGTGCGTGTGAAGGCGCTGGAACCACTGCTTTATGAGCGAATTCCACCGAATCCTTCCCTCTTTCATGTCCGGGCCCGGGAACAGGCTTCCTCAAGCGTGATGCCCACTGAATTTGTCCCCGCCGAGAGCAAATTCAGAACCCCGCACACTGCATTACCGAAGACACAGATAATATCCAACGGGAACTATTCCCTGATGGTTACCAACGCCGGAGGCGGATACAGCCGCTGGCGCGGGATCGATCTCACCCGATGGCGTGCCGACACCACCCGGGACGCGTGGGGTACCTTCTGCTATATTCGCGACCTGGAGACAGACAGGGTCTGGAGCAACAGCTACCAGCCCGTTGGCGGAAAAATGGACAACTATGTCGTCGGGTTCACCCTTGATCATGCGGAGATCAGGCGCTCCGACGGAGGGATCGAAACCGGGAGCCGGATCATCGTTGCTCCCGAGGACGACGTGGAGATCCGGCACGTGACCATCGTCAATCGATCCGGCCGGCCGAGGGTGCTGGAGATTACGAGCTACATCGAGCTCTCCCTGGCGGACCATCGGTCCGACAGAATGCATCCGGCGTTCCAGAAGATGTTTGTCTTCACGGAGCGGGTGGAAAAACTCAATGCCCTCGTTGCCGGGAGGCGGCGTAGAAACCCCGATGACGAACCGGTGTGGGCGGGGCATTTGATCACATTCGATCAGCCATCAAAGGAACCGTGGCAGATGGAGACCGACCGTCTCCGTTTTATTGGGCGGGGGCGGTCGCCAGGCAATCCGGACGCTTTGCGAAATCCCCTGTCCGGGTCCACGGGAATGGTCCTTGACCCCATGTTCAGCCTGAGACGCCGGATCAGGCTCAGGGCCGGTCAGACCGTATCCTTCTCCATCATATTGGGCGCCGCCGAAACCAGGGATTCCCTTCTCGCCCTGCTGGATAAATACAGTGATCCGAAGGCGGTTCACCGCGCGCTTGAGCGGACCTGGAGACAGTCGCAGCTTGAGCTCCGCCACCTCCGTATTCAGCCTGAGGAAGCCCGTCGTTTCCAGCACCTTGCCAGTTACATGCTCTTCCCCGGGCAGAAAATGCGGTCTCCGGAAGAACGCCTGAGACAGAACGTCCTCGGCCAGGCGGGGCTGTGGGCCTACGGCATTTCGGGAGACCTGCCCATCCTGGCTGTTACCCTGGCTGATTCCAGGGATATCAATCTGGTGACCCAGTTGCTTCAGGCCCATACCTACTGGCGCAGGCACGGTTTTATGGCCGACTTCCTGATAATCAATGAGGAGTCCTCCGGATATGACCAGCCGCTCCATGGTCAGCTGACCCGGCTGATAAACGGACACACGATGTACACGGGTACCGAGCAGCCCGGCGGCGTGTTTCTGAGAAACGCCGATCAGATTCCGGAGGAGAGCCTTACCCTCCTGCTCTCCGCGGCCAACGTCGCCATGGTTGCGGCAAGGGGGCCTCTCCCACAGCAACTGGGAGCGCCTCCCGCACGCCGGCATCTTCCGGTGAAACATCTTCCGAAAAGGCTGCCGAAGGAGGAGGCGTCCACGGCATTACGGCACATGGAACTGAAACTAACTAACGGCATGGGCGGCTTCTCCACCGACGGCCGGGAATATGTCATCACCCTGCGGTCGGGGGAGCAGACCCCGGCTCCATGGGTCAACATCATGGCCAATCCGTCCTTTGGATGCCTCGTCAGTGAATCCGGGGCCGGCTTCTCCTGGTATGGCAACAGCCAGCGCAACCGGCTTACGGCCTGGTCCAACGACCCCGTATCAGACCCGCCTTCGGATGCTGTTTACATCCGGGATGAGGACAGCGGAATTTTCTGGACCCCCACCCCGAACCCCATCAGAGAGGTGGAGGACTATCGGGTTCGCCACGGGGCCGGATACACGGTTTTCGAGCACAACAGCCATGGTATCGAGCAGGAACTGACGATCTTTGTGCCGCTGGGCGAAGATGGCAGTGGTGATCCTGTCCGCATTCAGCGGCTCCGGTTGAAAAACGACACCCCGGAGGCAAGGAACCTGTCGGTGACCTTCTATCTTGAGTGGGTGTTGGGCGAGGATCGTGAGAGCAGCCAGATGTTCGTGAACACCGCCTGGGACAGTATCGCCCAGATGATGATGGTTACCAACAGGTACAATCCCGATTATCCGGATCGGGTGGCCTTTGCATCCATCAGCCCTCATCCCGACAGCTGCACCGCGGATCGCACCGAATTTCTGGGGCGCAACGGAAACCTCTCCAGTCCAGAAGCCATGAGACGGGTGAGCCTTTCAGGGAAGACCGGTGCGGGGCTGGACCCATGCTCCGCCATCCAGACGATGCTGACCATCCCTCCCGGTGAGAAAGCAGAGGTTATCTGCCTCCTGGGACAGGGGGCCTCACGGGATGAAGCCAGAGATCTCACCCGGAAGTATCGCCATTCCGTGACCGTCCAGGAATCCCTTAATGCTACCATGGGCTGGTGGGACCGGCTTCTCGGGAAGGTCGAGATCAAAACCCCGGTGGAATCCGTAAATCTGATGGTGAACCGATGGCTTCTTTACCAGGTTGTGAGCTGCCGGATCTGGGCGCGGTCCGGTTTCTATCAATCCGGAGGAGCCTTCGGATTCAGGGATCAGCTTCAGGATGTGCTGGCGCTGCTCTACGCTTATCCCCGAATCGCACGTTCACACATTCTAACCGCGGCCGGCCGGCAGTTTGCCGAGGGAGACGTCCAGCACTGGTGGCATCCTCCCGGTGGCGCTGGCATCCGGTCCAGGTGCTCGGATGACCTGCTGTGGCTGCCCTATGCGGTCATCCGGTATGTGCATCACACGGGGGACGCCGGGATACTGGACGAAATGGTTCCGTTCATCTGGGGCGAAGCTCTGGATGAGGACGTGCATGAGGCGTTCATGTCACCTACGGAGACGGCGAGAAAGACGACACTGTACGATCACTGCATGAAGGCGATCGAGCGGGGTGCGACCTCCGGCCCCCACGGCCTGCCCCTTATCGGTTCCGGGGACTGGAACGACGGCATGAACAGGGTCGGTCTCGGCGGCAAGGGGGAAAGCGTGTGGCTGGCCTGGTTTCTGGTGGATGTTTTACGGGGGTTTTCAGAACTGTCACGGGACCGGGGGCGGGATGAGGATTCTGAGGCATTCAGGGAGAGGGCTGCCGGTATCGCGGAGGCCGTTGAGAAATCGTCGTGGGACGGTCGCTGGTACCGGCGAGCATACTTTGACGACGGGACCCCCTTGGGTTCGGCCCAAAACGATGAGGATCGCATTGACTCCATACCGCAGTCGTGGGCCGTGATCAGCGGCGGCGCCGATGGCGAAAGATCCCGTCAGGCGGTGGAATCGGCCTGGGATGAGCTGGTCTTGAAAGACGAGGGGCTTGCACTGTTGTTGACGCCGCCTTTCGACGGCTCACAAAAAGACCCCGGGTATATTAAGGGATACCCACCGGGTGTCCGCGAGAACGGCGGACAGTACTCCCACGGGGCTGTGTGGCTGGCCAAAGCCCTTGCCGGGTTGGGAGATGGTGACAGGGCTGTCGATCTCCTCACCATGCTCAACCCCATAGAACACGCCGGTGACCCTGAGAAAATGCAGCGGTACAGGACCGAACCCTATGTAATGGCGGCCGATGTCTACCGTCTTCCCGGACACGTGGGGCAGGGAGGTTGGACGTGGTACACGGGAGCGGCCGGTTGGATGTACCGTGTCTGGATCGAGGATGTTCTCGGGATCAGGGTCAAGGGGGATCGGCTGATGGTGGACCCGGTAATTCCTGGGTCCTGGGACATGTTTTCGGTGCGGTACAGGCGTGGAAAGGCTATTTACGAGATAACGGTCCAGAACCCCGACGGGGTCGGAAAAGGTGTTTCCTGGATCGAGATGGACGGTCGCAGGCTGGATGAAAACGCAGTGCCCCTTGTGGAGGAAGAGGAGGCGGG
The DNA here is from genome assembly GCA_002897695.1 of bacterium BMS3Abin14. NCBI lineage: Bacteria > bacterium BMS3Abin14. Next base: position 43,418 of record BDTG01000004.1, on the reverse strand, counting down.
GATCGTAGAGGCCGCCATCAAGCACAAGATCCTCGTCCGCATGGGCGAGGGTCGAATCAAAACCGACGCCGGAATAACGTAGCGTCCACAGTGTCAGAGACCGGATGAACCAAGGAGGTAAAATGATGGCGGATGAATGCGTCCTCGATAGCCTGGAGGACAGGATCATGGGTATGTTATCCGGGCGGTCGAGGGGCCGCACCGTAGTGACCCTGCCCGACTGATGTCAGTTATCTACGCCCATCTTCTCGGTTTTATCGGTCTGGTCGCCGCAGTCCTCCACGTGATCGGGATTGTTGTAGCCGGACACGCGGTCATGAATGTCCGCACTTCCCAGGCGGCTGTCGCCTGGGCCATTGCGCTCATCACTTTCCCCTACATCACACTTCCCCTTTACGCCGTCTTTGGGCGTGACCGGTTTCACGGCTACATGGAGGCCCTGGCCGACGAGAATATCCCCATTCGGCGCATCGCCCAGGAGGTGGCGAACGCGCATTCTCCCGAGATCGTTGTTCCTTTCGAGGGATCTGAAGCCTCCATGGAGGCCCTTCAGCTTCTGGCGAAGATGCCGTTCACACGGCACAACGAGGTGCGGCTTCTCGTAAACGGCCGGGCGACCTTCGATGCTATTTTCGACGCCATCGAAAGGGCGAAGGAATACATTCTTCTCCAGTTTTTCATCGTCAACGACGACCGCCTTGGAGGGGAGATGCAAAAGCGCCTGATCCGAAAGGCTGCCGAGGGCGTCAAGGTATATTTTCTGTTCGACGAGGTTGGCAGCCATTCTCTGTCGTCCTCCTACGTGAATGAGCTGAACGCTGCCGGTGTGTCCATGAAGCCATTCAGAACGACCAGAGGGCGGGCCAACCGTTTCCAGGTCAACTTCCGCAATCATCGCAAGATAGTAGTCGTTGATGGTCTCGAGGCTTACGTGGGTGGGCACAACATTGGGGACGAGTATCTTGGCGGCGATCCGAAATTAAGTCCATGGCGAGATACACACGTGAAGGTCAGCGGACCCTCGGTGCTGGGGATACAGCTCTCCTTTCTGGAGGACTGGTACTGGGCGTCCCGCAGTGTTCCCGACCTGAACTGGGTACCCAGTATTGCCGAAGAGGGTGGAAAACGGGTACTCGTTTTTGGAAGCGGACCGGCGGACGACATGGGAACATGCAGCCTGTTTTTCGTCCAGGCCATCAATATGGCCCGGGACCGTGTCTGGATCACCAGTCCCTATTTCGTCCCGGATGAGGCTGTCCTGAGTGCCCTGCGACTGGCCGCCATGCGCGGAGTGGACGTCCGAATCATGATGCCCGAGAAGATTGATCACTTGATGGCGTACCTGGCGGCATTTTCCTTTCTGGACGAGACGGCCTGCGAGTGCCTGGAGATATATCGGTATCAGGATGGGTTCCTGCACCAGAAGGTCCTGCTTGTGGACGACGAGCTGGCGGCCGTCGGGACCGCAAATCTTGACAGCCGGTCACTACGGCTGAACTTCGAGATCATCCTGGTTATTGCCGATACCGATTTTGCCTCCGAAGTGGCAGCCATGCTGGAGGAGGATTTTTCCCACTGCCGTAAGGCCGACATCGCCGAGTATGAGCAGCGGTCCCTCTGGTTCAGGATTGCGGTCCGGGTCGCGCGGCTCTTTTCACCAATTCTTTGAGGATCTTTACCTCCTCGGGACCGGGCAGTATCCCCCTCAGACTGGCGAGAAGCACAACCTCTCCATCCTGGTTGGTGTATTCTGCCTCTGCTTCGGCCCGCCCCTTTTCATCGATTTCCGTGAACGTCATGCGGCAGGTGATGGTATCCCCGAAGTAGACCGGCCCCCTGAAACGGAACTCCATGCCGGAGGCCAGCATCCCCAATTGGCCCCCGATCTCGGTCAACATCCCCCCCACCAGAAGCCCGTGGCAGATAAGCCCGTCGAATTCCCGGGAATCAGTGTAGCTGCGGTGGAAGTGGTAGGGGTTGTAGTCCAGGGAGACGTCGGCGAAGGCCCTGGTATCCTCACGGGTGAATGTCCTCGTAACGGTCAGGGTGTCCCCGACCCTGATCCCCTCTATGACCTTCCGTCTGATCTCTGTCACGGAGTCTCCTTTTCTGCCGGATTGTGGACGATGGTTCAATCATGGAATTTTTCAATATTGGGGTCGTAGCTTGTATTTTCACATTTGCCTATCAAGTCTCTGATAATCCGTGAGATGGAAACCGAGTGCATTTTTAGCCGTCCCTCCGATTCCAGCCTCTTGATGTTTGATTGCTGAAAACATGGTGCAAAGAAATTGCCAAAATCCGACGCTGTAGGACATGTTAAAATATAAGCTACGACCTTCAGATTCTATGTCCTCATTGTTCACAGAACACTTTTTTTAGAAGGTCGGTGTGCTTCTTCATCCTCACCCGTGGTAGCCGTAACGATGAGTCCGAACGCCTCGTAAAGATCTGAGCGTGTATGGTCCTCGAAGTATCTTGTTGGATTCGTATCATCGCCCCTTGATATCCCGAATGCATCACGAACCGTCATCTGACGGATAGCTTGGAGAAAATGACGGATAGCCTGGAGAAAAAATGGAAAAGAATCCTGTATTATGCTGTTATAATGTACGAATGAGGGGGGCGGGGTGTAAACCACCGGCATCGGGAGGAAATACTATGAAGAAGAATGTGGGAACAGCGGACAAGACGATCAGGATAATCGTGGGGGCTATTTTCGGGATACTGGTTCTGATGGGGCAGGCGAGCGGAGTTTTGGCTGTGGTCCTGGGGATATTTGCGGTCGTACTCATCGGCACCGCCCTTTTCGGGTACTGTCCCCCCTACGCCCTGTTTGGGATAAATACCTGCAAGAGGTGAAGTGTCACCGGCTTCGGGAGGTTTGGGCCAGCTTTAAACGGTTGGCCCATTTTATAACAGATGAGACTGGCTTGCTCTTCGGTTTGGTTCCTGTGATCAGGTCCAGTATGTGGTACGTCTCCTGCCCTTTCTTCAGGAAGATGTTCACGCACCCCATGCACGAGGTTATGATGGTTGAGCCGCAAGCCTCCATTGTCACTCTCTCGGTGAACTGATCCGCAAGTCCCGGGGCCTGCTGAGCCAGATTCCCGCCCAGTCCGCAGCAGGCCGGGGCTCTCTGGGCTTCCATCTCCTCCACGGCATTTTGCAGCATCCCCTCGGCTTTTTCGGTGATGCCCTCCAGGCGATAGAATGGACACGGGTGGTGCAGGTACACCTTCCCGGCAGGGGGTTGGTCCATGATCCCATCCGGAAGGACCTCCAGTACGTACTGTATGTCCAGGTCCGGCAGGTATTCGCGAAAGACCTTTCGGCAGTTCATGCACCCGACGATGATCCTTTCGATCCCGGCTTTTTTCAGCCTTTCCCTTATGCGGTTCGATGTCTCCCTCGTGGATCGGGTGTCGCCCATCTGGTAGAGAGGGTCAAAACAGCAGTCCAGGGCGAGCCCGACCTCCGTTTCCAGTACCTTCCCCAGCAGTGAGGCTGTGGCCCTGACCGTCTCGGGGTTTGTGCCGGCGAGGGAACAGCCGGGCCAGAAGACCGTCCCGGTTTTAGAGTAGTGGATGAAAGGGGCTTTGTGTCCCCGTTCGGCGAACGATCGGGCCGATCTCAGGGCGGAGGCCGCTTTTCCGGAAACGGAGTCTTTCGCGATGAGCCTTTCCTTGGTTTGGAACAGGGCTTCGGATGGACTGAGGGACAAAGGGCACAGGGCATCGCACCCGGTGCAGTTGGTGCACAGGAACGCAAGTTCCGGCTGGCCGGCGATTATACGGTCAGGATTCCCGTACCTGTCCAGGAACGGACAGGCGGAAGTGCACTGGCCGCAGGAGGAACACTCCTCCAGGAACCCGTCGGTCGTGCCGGACATGGGGGTGCCTGACCCTCCGAAACCATCATGTTTTTTCACGGTCACCTTCGCGTTCCTCCCTGAACGATGCAGAGCTTTTTGTTGGGAGCCCCCCGGACAACAAGAAACTTGTGGGGATCCGTCCTACGAATAATCCATAGGATTGGTATAAGGATTTAATTTTCTATGTCAATCCCTTCTCACCCGGGAAGTAATGGGCAAACCCGGAGCAAAATTGGTGTCAGAGCAAAAGATGGCGGTGTGCTATAATCCCCCCATGGACCTGGAGGTACTTAAAAAAGAGTGTGATGTCAAGGCGTTCAAAGCCGGCGGGCCGGGGGGACAGCACAGGAATGTCACCGAATCGGCGGTAAGGCTCCGGCATCTCCCCACGGGGATTATCGTAATTGGACAATCCCGCCGTTCCCAGTACAGGAACCTTCAGGACGCACTTGAGCGCCTTGCCCGCAAGCTGGAGGACAGGGCAAAACGCCGAAAGCCCCGGGTCAGTACCAGGAAGTCTGCCGGAATCAGGGCCAGGGAAGTTGAGAGAAAGCGGAAAAACAGCCGATTGAAAAGATCCAGGAGCAAGATCGGGCACGATGTGCCCGAGGATTAATCACCCAACTTCATTCAGGGGCCTCACCCTGAATCTAGCCCCCATCCCCTCGGCGATAGCTCTGCACGCGTCGATATCCACATCTGGATGGTCAACCACCGTGATGAGCACATCCATGTCTGCAGCAAGGCATGATCGGGCAAAATCCTTCGCCGCCTCATAGGACACCTCCCCGAAGCTCGGGCGGCACAGGCGTTCAAACGTACCGGCGTCCTGGGCGTTGAGGCTCACGGAGACCTCATCCATAATTCCTGCAATTTCCGGGGTGATGTCCCGGCCGTGATAGAGGCTGCCGAGACCGTTCGTGTTCAGGCGAATGTGCATGGCCCCTTGCTCCCTGAGGCGCCGTGCGGCCTCAAGTATTTCCTCCAATCGGATGGTCGGTTCTCCGTATCCGCAGAAAACCACCTCAGATCGTTCCGCATAACCCTCGTCCTCAAGCGCGGCGAGCATCTCCTCCACAGAAGGATCTGACTCGAGCATCAGGTCATGGCCCTTCACGACGGGGTTTGCACTCCTGCGGCAGAAGACGCACGCGCTGGTGCACTTTCCGGTAACGTTCAGGTAAACCGAATCCCGGATAGTGTAGGCGAAACGGGAACCGGGCAGGGTGACCGGAAGATGGAAAAACCGGACGGCGTTTCGGGTGGTGATTCGGGCCACATCATCCGGTGAAAGGTTCTTGATCTCTGCGATCTTCTGGGCGACGAGGGCGACATGAGCCGGTTCGTTCCTTTTCCCCCGGTGTGGGTGGGGCGGCAGGTAGGGCGAATCGGTCTCAACAAATATTTTTTCCAGGGGGACAAGGGTGAGAATCTCTTCAGCCCATTCCCTGCTGCGTCTGGAGGGGAAGGTGACGGTCCCCGTAAAGGAAAGGTGGAGGCCCATGCCGAGGTAAGTTTCCGCATCCCCGGCTGTTCCGGAAAAGCAGTGTACGACCCCGCCCTTGGGCGGCAGGCCCTCCTCCCTGAGAATCTCCATTGATCGCGGGTAGGCCTCCCTAACGTGAATTACCACAGGGAGATCCACCTCTTTGGCCAGGTCCAGGTGCCTTCGAAAGGCGTCTTCCTGCAAATTGCGGGGGGAGCGGTCACGGAAAAAATCCAGGCCTGTCTCCCCGACTCCCACGACTTTTCCCCTGTGCGCAAGCTTGGCAAGTTCCAGCATCGCCTCATCGTCGGCGTCCAGGGCATCGTGGGGGTGAATGCCGACAACTGCGGATATTTCCGAATAGCGCTCGGCAAGTTTGAAGGCCCGTCGGCTCTCGGCGACGGTGGAGCCCACGGTGACAATGTGAATAACACCGGCGCCGTGCGCTCTTTCCAGAACCCGCTCAAGGTCTCCGCGAAAGGGCTTCATCTCGAGATGTGCATGGGAATCTATGAGGTGTGTTTTCGTCACTTGATGCGTGTTCCCGGTTTAACCTCCCCGTTGAAGGTAAAAAGGTGGATTCCGTCGTCGTCCGATGCCGCAAGCAGCATGCCCCGTGACTCAACACCCATAAGCGTAGCAGGTTTCAGGTTGGCGACCACGGCGATATTCATGCCCACGAGGTCTTCAGGTGTGTAGTTCTCGGCGATGCCCGCGACGATCTGTCTCTCCTCCCCGGTATCAACCCTGAGCCGGATCAGCTTCTTTGACTTCGGTACGTTTTCGGCCTCGAGAACCTTTCCGGTTACCAGTTGGACCTTTGCGAAATCATCAATGGTGATAAGGTTGTCATCCATGGTGGGTTCCACTCCTTTCGATACTTCAGCTTCGGAAGAGTTGTCTTTCTCCGCCGGGCCGCCGGCGGAGACATCAGGTATCTCGTCAATGCGGGGGAACAGCGCCGGCCCCCGGAAGGTCCTTGTTCCTCCGGCGATGCCTCCCCACCGGTCCAGCGATGTGATGCTCTTCAGTTCATGTTTGTCGGCGATCCCAATTTGGCGAAACATCTTCTCCCCGGTTTCCGGCATGAAAGGGGAGACCATAACAGCCACCTGCCGGATGGCTTCGAAGATGGTGAACAGGACGGTATCAAGCTTCCCGTCGTCCCCCTCCTTCGCAAGCGCCCAGGGAGCGGCTGAATCGATGTACTTGTTGGCCGCCCCGATGAGATCCCATATGGATTTCAACGCCCGATCGAAAGCCAGGCTCTCCATGTGGGCCGAAAGGTCCTTCAATGTCACGGTGGCGCGGGAGGCCAGGTCTTTTTCAAGATCACCGCTGTCCTTTCCGCCTTTCGGTGCCGGGATGATCCCTTCCCTGTATTTTCCCAACATCCCGAGGGAACGCTGAAGAAGGTTGCCCAGATCGTTGGCCAGGTCTGAATTGATTCTCCTGACCAGAGCCGAGTGGGAGAAATCTCCGTCCAGGCCAAACGGCACCTCCCTGAGGACGAAATATCGAACGCTGTCCGCCCCGTAAACATCAAGGAGAAGGTTAGGCTCAACCACGTTCCCCGTGGATTTTGACATCTTCCGGCCTTCAACCGTCCACCAGCCGTGGGCGAACACCCTGTTGGGTGGAGGCAGCCCGATTCCGTGGAGCATGGTGGGCCAGTAGATCGTATGGGTGGTTAATATATCCTTGCCGATGAGATGGGTGGAGTTTTCCCAAAGCGGGGTGAACCGATCTTCATCGACATTGAATCCTGCCCCGGTGACGTAATTAATGAGAGCGTCAAACCACACATAGGTGACATATTCGTGGTCGAATGGAACCTCCACACCCCAGTGAAGTCTGCTCTTCGGACGGCTGATACACAGATCGCCAAGAGGCTTTCTGAGGAACCCGAGCATCTCGTTTTGCCTGGTTTCGGGTTGGATAAAATCGGGGTTGGCCTTGATATGCTCAGAAAGCCAGCCCTGATATTTACCCATTCGAAAGAAGTAGTTGCTCTCCTTTATCTCGACGACCTTCCGGCCGCAGTCAGGGCATTTTCCGTCCAGAAGATCCTTTTCCGTCCAGAATCGCTCATCCGGGACGCAGTACCACCCATTGTATGTGCTCCGGTAAATGTCTCCCCTGTCATACAACACCTGAAGAAAATGCTGAACGATCGCCTCATGACGTTTTTCAGTGGTCCTGATGAAATCGTCGTTGGAAATATTGAAGCGCCGCCAGAGCCGCTGGAAACGGACCACCATCTCGTCGCAATGCTCCTGAGGAGAGAGCCCTCGATCGCGGGCGGCCTGCTCAACCTTCTGGCCGTGCTCGTCGATTCCCGTCAGGAACATGACCGACCTGCCGGAGGAACGCATGAAACGGGAAGCCGCATCCGCCGCCACGGTGGTGTAAACGTGGCCAAGGTGGGGGACGTCGTTGACGTAATAGATGGGGGTGGTGATGTAAAAAGTTTTATTGCTCATTTCAGCTGTTCCCTCAGGTCGTCGACGCTCATGGTCAAAGGGCCATGGCCCGGAATGTCAATGGTAACGGTCCCGGCAAAGAAATTGTAGGTCCTCACCTTGCCCGTCCCCTCGGGTAGTTTTACCTTCTTCCCTGCCTTCGGGAGACCGCTTGTCGCTTCCTGGTATTGCTCATACTCGTAATGAAGACAGCACAGGAGCCTTCCACATCCACCGGAGATCTTGGTGGGATTAAGGATAACATTCTGTTCCTTGGCCATCTTCACGGAGATCGGCGCGAACTCCCTGAGGAATGTGCTGCAGCAAAATGCCATTCCGCAGGGCCCCACCCCTCCAAGGACCTTGGCCTCGTCACGTATGCCGATCTGCCGCATCTCAATGCGGATCTGCAGCCTTTTGGCCAGTACCCGGACCAGTTCACGAAAGTCGACACGTTTTTCTGCAGTGAAGAAAAAGATTGCCTTGGACCGGTCCAGGAGGTACTCGGTTTTGACCAGCCGCATGGCCATCTCCCAGTCGGCGATGATATCGCGGCAAATCCTGTATGCATCCTTTTCCAGCGCGCGATTTTCCCTGTCGCATCGGATTTCTTCAGGGTCAGCCTTCCTCAGAATGCTGTGCCTCCCACAGCCGTCACAGTGCATTTCAGCCGGCGGGGTTCGAATTACCCCCAAGGCATTGCCCTGCCTGGTCTGGACCAGGACCTCGTCTCCCGGGCAAAGACTGTGGTCGGTTGTGTTGAAGAGGGACTCCCTGTGCTGGCTCCTGATAAACACCCGTACCTTTCTGGGATGCGGCTGCTCGTTCGGCGTATCATTGCCGTTGTTCTTGACGTCCATATCCATCTAAAAACCCTCTCTGCTCAGTGTATTCCCCTGACCTGTCCGCCCGAACTTCCTTAGCCGGAAAAGCAGGTTGTCCATGGTGAGTTCGACGTTGGTGTTGTTCTCAAGGTCCTCCCTCGCATCCTCAATGGATTCGAGGATCATGGAGAGTGACGCACTCCCCAGTTCTTCAGCGAGGGTTCTCAGGGTCGCCAGGTGTGAGCTGTGGATCAGCTGTTCCCTGGGAGCTCCCTCCGACAATACGAGTATGTCCCTGTACCATTGGGCCATGAGCTCAGTGATTTTTAAAGCCTCCGTCCGGTTCTTTCCCCAGCCTTTTGCCAGATCAAGGAGCCGGCTCGGCCCGGCTTCATGGAGCGAGGACAGAGGCCCGAACTCCTGAGCCATCCTTTCCGGTATCTCCTCCCGGTGGTATTCCAACCCTCTCGCCATGCTTCCCCTCGCCATGGATGCCAGAAGAGCTGCGCGTTTTTTATCGATGCCTTCAGCCTCCAACAGGGCTTCCATGACAGAGCGGCTCAGAGGGCGGAAGGCCAGGATTCGGCAGCGGGATGAAACAGTCGGCAGCACTGAGTCCCTGTCCGGCGCGATAAGGATGAAGCGTGATGTGGCCGGAGGCTCCTCCAGGGTTTTTAAGAGCGCATTGGCGGCGTTGGGGTTCATCAGGTGGGCGCCGTCAACGATGAATGTCGACGTCGTCCCCATCAAGGGCATGAGGTACGCTCTCTCGATGAGTGTGCGGATCTGTTCAATGACGATAACCCTTTTTCCCTCGGGGGGACGCACGATCACAAGATCAGGATGGGAGTTGGAAATGTGGAGCCGGCATGATTGGCATGAGCCGCAGGCCAGAGCGCTGTTTTCACAGTTAAATGACGCTGCCAGCGCCAAGGCGGTTCCCATGCGGCCGCAGCCGGAGGGGCCCGTGAAAAGAAATGTCGTTGGCATGCGCCCGCTTTCCAGGGCGCGAGCCAGGATCCGTACGGCGCTTTCCTGGCCTTTGATTCTATCGAAAAGCATGGGGGAATCTTTCCATAAACACCGTGAGGACCCGTGACGCCATGTGCTCCGGCCGGTTTGACGCGTCCAATATCAGGAACCTGTCAGGCTGCTGCCTCGCCAGGTCGAGGTATCCCTCACGGACCTTCCGGTGAAATTCAGGCTGCTCGTCGTCCATCCTGGTCTCCGCACCCGCACCGTCCCGTGCGTTGCGGGATCTCGCCCGCTCCAACCCTTCATCCGGTGGGAGGTCAAGAAGGACTGTCAGGTCCGGAATCCGCCCCTCCCGTGCCAGGCCGTCGGCGGAACGTATCGTCTCCAGCGGTATCCCCCTGCCGTAGCCCTGATAGGCCGCAGTTGCATCCGAGAAGCGGTCACACAGAACAGTCTTGCCCTCGTCGAGGGCCGGCCCTATAACTTCCCGTATATGCTGGGCCCTGTCCGCCGCGTAAAGGAGGAGCTCGCTCAAAGGCTGTATGTCGGCCCCTGCGGGATTCAGCAGGATCGCCCGTAATTCCCTTCCAAGGGCAGTGCCGCCGGGCTCCCTGGTAATCAGAGGGTCTATGCCTTTGTTCTTGAGGAGGAGGGCCAACTGTGAAACCAGGGTGGATTTTCCGGATCCCTCTATCCCCTCAAAAGTAATAAAAATACCTCTCATGGATATCCCTACTCTCCCTCTCCCTCCTGGAGAGGGCAGGGGTAAGAGCAACTCACCACCCTCCCCTTAGTCCCCTCTCTGCAGCCGTCTTCGCAAAAAGTTTCCGCGGGCCAGGAGGGAGGGGAAAATCAAGGCGGGCGTGAGAAAACAGTTTCACGGTGCGCAGCATTTCGTTGGATCCCCTTTGACCTCTTCGATAAGATGAAGGAGAAACGGGAGCAGAACAGCCATGCTCTCCCGGACCGCCTTGGGGCTTCCGGGCAGATTGATGATAACCGTTCTGCCGCGAACCCCGGCGATCCCCCGGGTGAGGCAGGCCGTTGGAACCCGGTCCCTTGCTGCGGCCCGCAGCGACTCCGGTATTCCGGGGATCTCGAAGTCCAGCACAGCCCGGGTCGCCTCAGGCGTCCGATCCCGCGGCGATGGTCCTGTGCCGCCGGTGGTAAGGATCAGATCCAGCCCTGCCTCATCGGACCAATCCGTAAGCGTTGCGGCGATGAGGCTCTCCTCATCGGGCAGTACCACCGACTTTCCCCACCGGATATTCAGAGACGACATGCCCTCGATTATAGCTGGTCCGCTCAGGTCCTCGTATTCACCCCTTGAAGACCTGTCGCTCAGGGTCATGACGCCGCCCTTAATGGCCATCTGTTTTTCCGCTGTCTACTACGGTGATGCCATCACCGGGTTTTATTGTGCCGCCCTTAAGGACCCTCACAAATATCCCTTCCTTCGGCATGACACAGTCGCCCGCCTGATAATAGATTGCGCAGTGCTCGTGACATACCTTGCCGATCTGTGTAACCTCGACGAGGGATTCACTCCCGAGCCTGAGTCGTTGTCCCACGGGCAGGGAGGTCAGTTCGATACCCTCGGTGGTGAGGTTCTCCGCAAAATCCCCCGGGCCCACGTCGAGCCCCTTCCCGACCATCTTGTCGATGCTTTCCCGGGCGAGGAGGCTGACCTGCCGGTGCCATTTCCCGGCGTGGGCGTCGTTCTCGATGCCGTGTTCAGGTATCAGGATCGCGGACGCAATATTTTCCTTGCGCACGCCTTTACTGTCACTTACGGAAACCGCTACTATCCTCATGTCTTTACCTGCTACTCCCATACCTCGGCCCTTTCCCTTCTCTGTGTCCTCGCGGAAAGCGAAGTCATTGCGAGCCAGCCCCATGCGAAGCAATCCCGTGTCCAGATTCTGAGTCGAAAGTCATGATGAATCAAGGAATTAGGACAATACCTCAAATGCTGCATTGATTCAAGTTAAGGAACTTTCCCTCGTGTTGGCAACGCGATTATGTCCTCTCTAACGACCATGCTGAAATGCCCGGGTTTGCAGCATGAGGGTTGTCCGGTCCCGGATGAATCCACAACGTGGGAAAGGAGAGAAAGCATGAGAGGAAAAGGATTCCATTTGAGAATGACAGTCGGTCTCGTCTGTCTGGCGCTGGGCGCCTCCATGGCTGCGATCCCGCATGAGTGCAGTGCCCAGGTGACACCCGATCCGGAAAAGGTGCTCAGTATGTACGTCGCCTACGGCAAACCTGAGATAATCACAGCGGCCTTTGAAAAAGCGACCGGGATCAAGGTAGGGTTCCTCAAAATGTCCTCCGGCGAGGTACTGACCCGCCTCAAGGCGGAGAAGGCGAACCCCCAGACCGACGTTTGGTTCGGAGGAGGATCGGACGCTTTTATCAAGGCCGCCGGGGAAGGGCTTATTACCGCCTACCGGTCGCCCAACATGGCCAATGTCAATGCAGCTTTCAGGGATGCCAAGGGATACTGGACCGGGGTGAGCCTTGTCGTGGTGGGGTTCCTGGGAAACAACGACCGGCTGACCGACAGGGGCCTGAAGATGCCCCACTGACCTACGTCCTGCCAAGGGACGGGGTTCTCGCCTGGCCGTCGCCGGTGGCTCTCGTTACGGGGGCCAGGCACCCCAACAACGCCCGGTTATTCATAGACTGGAGCCTTTCACCCGAAGGGCAGAAGGTTCTCATGGAAGCGAGTCCAAGGGTTCCCACCACCGCCGTGCAGCCCCTTAAAGATGTCCCCAACCTCGAAGAGCTGAACCTGGTTGCCTACGATTACCTGAAGTGGGGCCTCCAACGGGAACGGATTATCAATGAGTTCTCACGGCGCTACCCGCAGTTCCGGTAGTCCTGACGTCCCTGCCGATCACATGACCGGCGGGGACCCTCTTGATCCTTTGCAACGAGTGGTCGCCTGGCGACGACACATCTTTCCCCTTCTGATTCTCCTGCTCCTTCTGTTCTTCGTGGTCTATCCTGCGGCCCGCGTCATCATAGAGAGCCTGGCGGTGGAGGGGAATATCGGGCTGGCCCATTACAGGGACCTGGTGCTCAATCCCTATATTTTCAGGAAAGTCTGGAGCAGTGTCCTTGTGGCGGCGGGTTCGGCATGCACCTCGACTCTGCTCGGACTGGTCCTCGCCATTACCGTGATGAAGACCGCACTGCCCTTGAGGCGCCTGTTCGCGGTGGCCGCTATCACTCCCATGATTCTTCCCGGCTTTGTCACCGCCCTGGCCTATGTCTTTCTGGTGGGAAGAAACGGGCTTCTGACGTACAGGCTTTTTCATATCAGTTGGGAGGTATACAGCTGGAGGAGCGTCCTGATCCTCCAGAGTATCGGCTTCACCACCACCACCTTTCTGCTGATCTCTGCGGCCCTGGCGGGAGTGGACAGTCGTGTAGAAGACGCCGCACGCAACCTGGGGGCAGGCGAGTGGAGCATCCTGTCCACAGTGACCCTGCCCCTGGTCCGCCCGGCCATCATCGGTGCCCTCCTCCTTGTCTTCCTGCGGTCCATGGCCGATTTTGGGACGCCTCTCATCGTTGGCGGACGGTTCGACACCCTCGCCTCGGCTTCATACAACCAGCTTATCGGCAACTACGACATGAGCATGGCTTCCGCTATGAACGTTGTTCTCCTGGTGATCTGCCTGGGCATCTTCCCGCTCTATAACACGCTTCAGGGCAGCGGCAAGGTCCTGGCCACCGAGGGGGGCGGCGAGAGGAAATGTCTCAGCCTGCCCGTATGGGCCAATAAAGCTCTGCTGGGGGTGAGTTCCGCCTTCGCCGTGGCCATCTTCGCCCTGGTGGCGTCGGTGTTCCTCGCTGCCTTCACCAGACACATCGGATCCAACTTCACCCTGACGCTGGACCATTTCCGAATCCTCCCGCAACAGGGCTGGAACAGCATCCGGAACACCCTGTTGTTCGCCGGTGCCACCTGCGTCCTTATGAGCCTGGCGGGGATCGTCATCGCCTACATCGTCCATAGACCAAGTTTCTTCGGCAGAAGACTTGTGGACCTGCTCGCCACCCTTCCATTCGCAATCCCGGGTACCTTCATGGGCATCGGTTTCGCCATCGCTTTCAGCCAGGCGCCCCTGGTCCTGAGCGGCACGTGGTCGATCATCATCATCTGCACGGTGGTCCGGGAACTGCCCCTTGGAGTGAGGGTGGGGATCAGTGTCCTGGCGCAGATGGACCATTCCCTCGAGGACGCTTCGGCAAATCTGGGAGCATCACGTATCCTGACCTTCTTCCGGATCGTAGTTCCGCAGGCCCGCTATGCTCTTCTGATCAGCGCCCTTTACGCCTTCGTCGCCTCGGTCAAGACCCTGGGGGCCATTATCTTCTTGATCACCCCTTTCAACAAGGTACTCGCTGTTGACGTTTTTGAAGCCACCTTGCGAGGGGAGGTGGGGGATGCATCAGCCCTGTCCATAGTCATGATCCTTGTTGCCGTGTCGGGGATTCTGGCCATTTACTGCATACACCGAAAAGAGGTCGCCGCGTCATGGGTGAAAAAAGTGCTGAGAAATCACTTGCCGGTATGATGGAGCTCGAAATCCGGTCCATATTTAAACGTTATGACGGGCCGTACGTTGTGGACGGTCTTTCTCTCGGGGTTCGAAGGGGGGAGCTGTGCTGTATTCTGGGACCGTCCGGATGCGGGAAAACCACCACCCTCAAGATAGTAGCGGGTTTTCTGTCTTCCGACTCGGGCCAGGTTCGGCTGTCGGGAATGGACATCACCCATCTTCCGCCCCAAAGGCGCGGCGTCGGAATGGTGTTCCAGAACTATGCCCTCTTCCCTCATATGAACGTGTTCGAGAACGTGGCTTACGGCTTGCGCCGTCGCCGATCATCCAGGGGCGAAGTTAAGAGGAAGGTGGACGGAGTCCTGGAACTGGTGCGGTTGAAAGGATATGGCGGCCGACGGATCCACGAACTGTCAGGCGGCCAGCAACAGCGTATCGCCGTTGCCCGGTCCCTGGTGATCGAACCGAAGGCCCTTCTCCTGGATGAGCCTCTGTCGAATCTCGATGCCAGCCTGCGAGCGGACATGCGGAACGAGATCCGCCGCATCCAGCGGGAGGTCGGCATGACCACCATATACGTCACCCACGACCAGGATGAGGCTATGGGCCTCGCAGACCGGCTTGCTGTCATGAACAGGGGCCGCATTGAACAGTACAGCTCACCCCGGGAGGTCTACGAGCGCCCGGCCTCGCCTTTCGTGGCAGGGTTCATCGGGCGGGTGAACCTCGTACCGGGAACCGTCGCAAACAGGCTGGCTACTGTGCTGGGAAAGATCTTCCCCGTGCCATTGGAGTGCCCGTGCGCTGACGGCGCCGTGACGTGCGCCATCCGTCCGGAGAACGTTAAAATATCCTCCAGGGCCGATCCCGGGGACATCATGGGTGTGATCACGGAAAAGATCTACTACGGCAGCACCGTCGTCTACCGGGTTGCACCGGAGTGCGAAGGGGATGAGCGGCCTTTGCTCGCCGTGGAGGTGTCAAGGCCCATCGCCGTTCTCGAATCGGGACAGAGGGTGGGGCTGAAGATCAGCCCGGATGACCTGATCGTATTTCCGGATGGTTGCTAAAAGAGGGGAGAGAGGTTAAAATCTACTGGACAGTATGGTCCTATATAGAGTATCTAAGGGACGTTCAAATTTCCAGCCATGCAACCCATCAATTTGGACGGACGGGGAAAATGAACAAAAAACAGATCAAGTATTTCGAAAAGAAGCTCAAGGGATGGAAGGAAGAGCTTGTCCTCGGAGCCACGAAGACCGTGGATGGTATGCATGAGCAGAAGACGACCTTCCCCGATCCCACCGACAGGGCCTCCATGGAAACCAACCGGAATTTTCTCCTCAGGATCCGCGATCGGGAAAGGAAGCTCATCAGCAAGATCGACAAGGCTGAGGCGCGCATCAAAGACGGCACTTTCGGGATCTGCGAGGGGTGCGGCGAAGACATCGAGATCAAAAGGCTTGATGCCCGGCCGGTAGCCACCCTCTGTATCCATTGCAAGACACTTCAGGAGGAAGAGGAGAAGATCACCCAGAAGTAGATGGGAAGTTCAGGTGGCCCCACCTTTCAGGTATCCCTTGTTTCACTCTTTACAACTCCTTAAATAAGGTAAAAAGCCGTGAATGGACTTTTTACGACCGTATCAACAGGGGGACGATGATGAAAACCATCCTGGTTGTTGGTGACGCGAAAACCATTCCAGGCCATGAGAATTAGCGAAAATCCTGTTTCCAGAAGGTATCTTTCCACTAAAATTATCGTTCTCCTTGCTCTCCTCTCACTGGCCCCGATCCTTCAGGGCTGCGGCAGCCGAAAGCCTTTTCGGGAGACCAGGTTCCTCATGGGGACCCTGGTTGAGATCGTTGCCTATCCGGACACCGCAGCTGTCAGGGCAAGCGTCGACCGTGCCTTTAAGCGGATGACCGATATCGCGGCTCTGGCCGATCCTCGCTCTGACACCTCTCCCCTGTCCCTCCTCCGGGAGGGGAAGAAGGCGAATCTGCCGGAAAATCTGAGAGAGATCCTGTCTGTTGCCATTGATACGGCCCGCCGAAGTTCGGGAGCATTCGACCCGACCATGGAGAAGGTGATCCATCTGTGGGGTTTCGATGGCGATGAACCCGGAATCCCTTCCTCTGCGGAATTGAAAGCTGCGATGAAAACCGTCGGGTATGCCCGCCTGAAAATGGACAGCGCCGGGCAGGTCACCGCTACCGGTCCGGTCTGGCTCGACCTGGGCGGAGTAGCCAAGGGCTACGCTGTAGACGCGGCCGTAAAAGTCATGAAGAAGGAAGGGGTGGAATCGGGGATTGTCAATGCGGGGGGCGATCTCAGGGCTTTCGGAAAAAGGCCTGGGAGGAAAACCTGGCGAATCGGTATCCAGGACCCGGATGATCCCCAGGGAATGGCCGGTGTCCTGGACCTTGCGGCCGGATCGGTGGCCACCTCGGGGGATTACGAGCGGTACTTTATTGTGGACGGCGTACGTTATCATCACATACTGGACCCCGGGACCGGTCGTCCGGCGCGGTCCGGACTGAGGAGCACGACGGTAATTACGTCCGACTGTGTCCTAGCCGATTCGCTTGCCACGGCGGCCTTCGTCCTCGGCCCGGCAAAGGGCCTGGACCTGCTGGAACGTACGTCCGGCGTGGAGGGGATTCTGATCGAGACCGGCGGAGGAATTTTAAAGACATCCGGTGTCGGGTCGGTGGTGAGGTTTGAGAAGCGTTAATCGAAAAGGAAAAGAAGAGGGTGTTGGAGGACTTGTCCGGCGGCCTACCCTTTGGGATGTTGCTCTTTTCGTGGCGCTCTTTGTCCTGGTCTTCACGATTCCCGGTATAATCCGTGGCGAAAAAGGGGATGGGACGACTCTGGAGGTCAGGACCCAGACCGGTGTGGCCACCTTCAGCCTGCTGGAGGATGGAGTTCACACGTTGAGCGGTCCCCTCGGAGAGGCGAAGCTCACTGTCAGGGGCGGGAAGGCGAGGCTGGAAAACTCTCCCTGCCCCCTCAAGATAGGGGAGGCCATGGGGCCGGTGAGCAAACCGGGAGATGTCATCCTGTGCATCCCCAACCG
The DNA here is from genome assembly GCA_002897695.1 of bacterium BMS3Abin14. Taxonomy (NCBI): domain Bacteria; species bacterium BMS3Abin14. Next base: position 26,138 of record BDTG01000004.1, on the reverse strand, counting down.
GATATCCATCAGAGTGACGGGGAAGGTCGCCGTTGATGCGGTCTCCCGCTAGGATCACAACGCTGGCGCTTCTTATTTCCGCCGCTTTCGTGCTCTCGAGCATGGAGAGATCGCTGCCCAACCCGGTGCCCATGGTCCGGCTTGGACTGGGGAACATCATGACCCTCGTTGCCTTCGTCATGGTGGGAATCAGGGGCGGGGTCTGGGTTACCGTGGGGAGGGTGGCCCTGGTGTCTCTGGTATGGGGTGGGCTCCTGTCGCCTACCGCAGTGCTGTCCGCGGCAGGAGGCGCGGCCGCCCTCGCCGTTATGGTGCCCCTGACACTCATGGCGGGACGCTTCAGTCTCTACGGTGTGAGCACGGCCGGGGCCTTCGCCCACGTGGTGGCACAGCTTGCCGTGGCGTCCTTTATCTACGTCCGGTCCCCGGACCTGTTTAACATCCTCCCCTTCCTGGGGGCCGCGGCGCTGGCCACGGGCCTATTCAACGCCTTCGTCGCCGGGATGCTTGTTGAGCGCCTGCAGCGCGTCCCGGCGCGTTAGGGCGAGCGCCCACGAACGAGATCATCCGTCCTTCATCTCTCCTTGCCCGGTGGGAGAAAAACCGCTCCTTCCCGCAGGAGGTGCAGTTCTCCATCACATCCATGTTTTCCCCTGGAATCCCGGCCGCCAGGAGCTGCGCGCGGGCTGCTGCGGCGAGGTCCATGAAGAGCCGCTCTTTCTTCCTGATGAAGGCCGCCTGGAACCCCGGCAGATGCTCAAGCGCCTTCTGAACCTCCTGCCCCACCTCGTAGCAGCACGGGCCGATGGCCGGTCCGAGGGCCGCCAGGAATTCCGGGGAAGGGTTTCCGGAGAGGGCCGAAACGGTTCTGACCGCTTCGCCTGCAATCCCCAAAGCAAGGCTGCGCCAGCCGCAGTGGACAGCGGCCGCCGTGCCTGATCGTGGATCGGCCAACAGGACGGGCAGGCAATCTGCCGTCCGGATACCGATGAATATACCTGAAACATTTGAGATCAGGGCGTCACCTTCGGTGAAGCGAACAGGTTGCTCCGGGACACTGTAAATGGTCAACTTCGCTTCTTCACCTGCCTCCGAGAGAGGATCAGACACCATCGCTCTGTTAACATGGTCCGTTGGATCGGAAATGACGACGATGCGGTTTCCATGGACCTGTTGGAGTGTAAAGATGGGAGATGGAAGCTCGGAAGATACCGTGTTCACCGTGCCGAATCCGTGGGGAACGCCGGCTTTCTCGAGGAGACCGGACCTGATGATGCTCAACGGTTCTCCCCACGTATCCAGCCGAACATGGGCGCCAGATCATCGGGTGGAGGGGATTCGAAGATCATTTCGCTCCCGGTGACGGGATGGACGAACTCGAGACGAAGCGCATGCAGGGCGGGCCTGGTGAGGGACCGCAGTATGTCCCGGAGCTGCGGGTCCCTGGCATGAATGGACCTTACCCCTCCGCCGTAGGTCGAATCCCCAAGGATAGGGTGGCCTATGGAGGAAAGGTGAACCCTCAGCTGGTGCGTTCGCCCGGTGCGGGGTCTTAGCTCCACCAGGCTAACCCCGCCCCGCCAGGCCCTGACCGAGTATTCCGTCACGGCAATTCGGCCATCCTCCCTGACGGCGATCCGTTTCCTGTCCCTGACGTGCCTGCCCAGGGGCCTGTCGATTATCCCCCCGTCGTCCTTCATCGCGCCTCTGACGGCCGCAAGATACATACGAAGAATAGTGTGTTCCTTGAACTGCAGGGCCAGGGACTGATGGGCGAGGTCGTCCTTTGCGACGACCATTACACCCGATGTTCCTTTATCGAGTCTGTGAACGATCCCCGGTCTCAAAACACCGCCTATTCCCGACAGATCCTCGCAGTGATGGAGGATCGCGTTGACGAGGGTGCCGTCGGGATGGCCATGGGCGGGGTGGACGACCATGTGAGGGGCCTTGTCAAGGACCAGGAGGTGGCTATCCTCAAAGAGGATGGAGAGGGGAATGTTCTGGGGTTCTACATCCGGGACGCTGACCTCAGGCATTACGATGGTCACCAGACTGCCGGTTGAAAGAAGTGCGCCGGCCTTCGGCACCCTGCCGTCAACCAGAACATGGCCGCCCTCAATAAGCTTTTTTATGCGGGAACGGGTCAATTCGCCCAGGTTCCTTGAGAGAAAAACGTCGAGGCGAGGTCGGGACTCCCCGGGAGGGACGATATATTCCGAACGCCCCATGGGGAGGGTTTACCAGATATCCGAGTCGATATTTCCGAACTGCTTGACCAGAACGTCCACGATGGCCCGGTTGTATGGAACCCAACGGTTGGGCATGTCCTTAACTACGCGGGAATCGTACAGCCGTCTTCCCTCCTCCAGCTGAGCTGCCATGTCCTCAAAAAGGGAATCGCTCTTAATGCTTTTCTGGATCGCTTCCTTGTTGTACAGGGCGATATCGGACATGATGGTACGGGCGAGCCGTACGGCGTCCTTGCGATCATTGATAATGCCCATCTTTCGGACCCCTCCTTATTCCAGGACCTTTGTAATGGAAGGTATCGATCTGTTCTTTCGGCCGGAACTGAGTTTAAAGAGCAGCATTGACGAGGCCACAAACCCGGTCACGGTGCCCACGATAGCCCCCATGTCCGTCCCCAGGATATACCAGCCGGTGGCGGCCCCTGCAACCATGAGGGAGGCGGGCATCAGGTAGGCCGTGGCAGATGCTTTCAACAGGGCCTCTGCCGGCAGGGAGACGATGACTTTCTGGCCGGGTTGTGCCTCAGCCGGGTTCTCGACCTCCATCTCCATGGAAGTCTCCGACGATGGGTGGCATATCGTCTTTGCTCCGCATTCACCGCAGGCATCGGTTCTGATGAGCGAAACCCTGGCACGTCCTCCGGATACCGCTAATACTTTTGCTGTTTCTTCCAACATGGGCTAACTCTATGGGAGAAACTCAAGAAAATCAAGTCGGCATGAAATTTCTGCCGGTGAGCAGGCGATAGGCCTCCATGTACTTCTCTCTGGTTTTACTGATGATATCCGGAGGCAGTTCCGGCGCGGGAGGGGTCTTGTCCCACTCAAGCCCCTCAAGGTAATCCCTGAGGAACTGTTTGTCGAAGCTCGGAGGGCTGGCGCCGACCCGGTAGCTTTCCGTGGGCCAGAACCGTGAAGAGTCCGGCGTCAGGATCTCATCGATGAGGATGATCCCGTCCCGCGTGCGGCCGAACTCGAATTTCGTGTCGGATATGATGATACCGCGATCGGCGGCGTACGCTCGGGCTTTTTCGTAGATGGTGATGGTAAGGTCACGGAGGCGTCTGCCCGTCTCTTCGCCGACCTCACCGCAGACCCCCTCGAAGGAGATGTTTTCGTCGTGCCCTGATTCGGCCTTAGTGGCGGGCGTGAAGATGGTCTGCGGCAGTCTCTCGGCCTGCCTCAGCCCCCGGGGGAGCCGGATGCCGCTGACGGCCCCGGTTTCCTGGTATTCTTTCCATCCCCCGCCGGCGAGATATCCTCTCGCAACGCATTCGATGGGGAAGGGGTCGGATTTTTTCACCAGTAAGCTTCTCCCTCGCAGGATGTCCGAATAGAGCTGTAGCGATTCCGGAAAATCCTCAACCCGGTGTGCCACAAGATGATTTTTAACAATATCGCTGGTAAACTCGAACCAGAACAGGGACATTGCAGTCAGGATCCGACCCTTGTCGGGTATGCCGTTGGGCATTATGCAGTCGAAAGCCGATATTCTGTCGGTGGCGACCAGGAGAAGATGTTCCCCCAGGTCGTAGACGTCGCGGACCTTTCCCCTGCGGAACAGTTTCAGGCCCGGGAAGTCGGTACTGGTAATGGTGTCGGAGTTTTTGGGTTCCTGCGCGCTGGTCATTTTCTATGCTCCCTGTCGAATTGTTTGCAGATTTTCATGACATACATTAATTGAAGGAGGTTTGCAATCCATAGACCCGCTGTTGCCGGTGAAAAGGAGAAGTGATATCCTTCGTCAGCTTATTGGGTAGGAAATGCGGCCATTTATCCGGTAGGGCACCCCGCCAGAAACCATGCCGAACTTTTTCTTTCCGAGGAGTGCGGCGAAAGGCGGATTCGGAGCATACTTTTTTTGGGAGAAATACAGAGGCGCGACGTGAACGCACTTTTCTCGATGATTTCCGATGACGCCGAGCTGGTGATGGATGAGGGAGGGCCATCAGAGTACGTCCGCCGCCGGCATAACGCCCAGTAGGGAGATTACGCATTGACACAGGATGTCCAGGATGTTGCAGCCATCGACAGGTCCAGGAGAACCGTAAAATTTCTCGATAATTCGGTGAGAAACCAGGCTCTCTATTCCCCATCCCATTTCTCATTGAGGGCCCCGGTGGAAAAGTTTCTGAAGCTCCTCGATGAGAGTTTTTCCCTGAAGGAGGAGGTACACATAGGGGTCATCAACGGTGTCCTGTACCTGGATGATTACCTTTTTTACGATTCCACCTCCACCTCGGCCAATCTGCTCAGGATTCTCGAACAGTTCGAGATAGACGCGCTTTTTTTTCGGAAAGGAGTGACCGCCGAGGAGGTGGTTTCCCTCGCGGGGGTTATGAACGTCGAGGGTGTCGGCCGCGATGTGTTTATTGAACTCATGGGTAACGAGAGGCTGACCCATATCGGCCTCATGACCTTCAGCCCCGGGCGTGAGGGAGAAATCCAGGTTTCAAACCGATTTATTGAATCCTATAGATCGGCAATATCACACATGCACGATTTTTTCAGCGAGGTCCGCAGGGGAGGCATTCCGCCCATGGGCGAGGTGGAGGGGATCGTCGGAAATTTCATGGATCTTCTCGGGGCAGACAAAAAAATGCTCATGCTGTGTTCAAACCTGAAAGGATACGACTCCTATACCTATCAGCACTGTGTCAACGTTGGAATCCAGGCCCTCCTCCTTGGTGATATGGAAGGGCTTGACGAGCGGGGCCTCCGGCTTGTCACCCTCGCCGGGTTGATGCACGATGTGGGGAAGATGATGGTGCCGGACGAGATACTCAAAAAACCCGGCGGGCTGACCTTCCGGGAATGGGAAGCCATAAAGGAGCACCCGGTTCATTCCGCGAATATCGTCAGCCGGATGGGGATCTCCGATGAGGTGGCCAGAGCCGTTGAAGGGCACCATATGAATCTGGACGGATCGGGTTACCCGGTACGGCCCGCAGGAATCGGCCCTGGCCCCATTGCGCGGCTGATCGCCGTGGTTGATAACTACGATGCCATCATGACTGTGCGGTCCTACAAGAGGCCCCTCTCGTCCGGGGAGGCTCTGGCTGAACTCCATCGGGGAATAGGATCAAAACACGATCCACGGCATGTGGATGCCCTGATGTCGATGGTGGGAATCTATCCCCCCGGCTCCACGGTCAGGTTGAACACCAACGAGATCGGTGTTGTGATCAACCCCGGCAGGCAGGGGCTGCCCGTAATCAGGCTGCTTCTGGATGAGGACAGGCGGCCTTTCAAGGAAACGATGGACGTGGATCTTTCGGGACCCGAATCGAAGGGCAGGATAATAGCAGGTGTGGTTAACCCCGTCCTCTACCGTTCCGAGGCGTCATCTCTTCTGTCCTGAAGAGCCTCCTCATGGGGCGCCGATGGGCGGAGGTTGCCGATCGCCTCTGCCGCCTTGGCCCTGAGGAATGGGTCGGATGAGCTTTCCAGGGACTTGGCCAGGTAAGGTTCCGCCCTTGGATCTCCGTTTCTCCCAAGGGCCTCGGCCGCCGAGCATGCCGTTTCGGGGTCCCCGTTGAGCAGATGGGGCAGAATATACTCCGTGACCTTCCGGTCCCGGTAACGGGATAGTGTCTCCAGCGTGCCCTGCAGGACGGATGGTTCCGGATCGTTAAGGCAGGCCACCAGGGGCATCAGGGCTTTTTCAGGAAGGGTGTTCTGAAGGGCTTTTATTGTGGCCACCCGAATGTCGAAATGAGGGTCGTGTAAAAGCGACAGCAGGATGTCCAGCGATTCCGGTGTGTTAAGCCGGCCGAGGAAATGGATGGCTCTGATGCGGTGGGGTTTGGCGCCTTTTCTGGCGGCCTCGTTGATTTCACCCATCATGGCCAGGCCTTCCACCCGGTCTAAAGCCATTGACGCCGCTGCCCTCACCAGTTCTTCAGGGTCCTGAAGCGCCCGGGCAAGGGCCTGTTTACGTGCTTCCAGGGGCATGAAATGTTCCTCAGAGGGTAAAGCGGCCTCATGAAATGGCTGCAAGAGGTTTCTCACGATGTTGTCGGCAATTGTCCAATAAAGGAGGTCAATGTGTCAAGGCTGTGCGGAAAAAAATCGGTGTATCTGTTTTTGATCCTTCTGTGCCTGTTTCTTGGCTCTCCGCGCCTCGTTGGGGCTGTGGAAGTTCACGACGGTTCTCCTGCGGACGGAGACTGGCTTGTCCGACGTATGCCGGCGGAACCCGCAACCCTCAATCCGGTGACCGCCACGGACGTCTACGAGGGAATGGTCAACAGCTTTATATACGAGAGCCTTCTTAAAAGGGACAACCGAACCCTTGAGCTTGTTCCCTTTCTGGCCCAGACGCTGGATGCCTCTTCGGATCATCTGAGCTACACTTTTACTCTGAGGGATGGACTCAGGTGGGGAGACGGGATGCCCTTAACGGCCGATGACGTGGTTTTTACCTTTGAAATCGTCAGGGACCCCGCCGTGGATGCTCCTCACCTGAGAAACTACTATCGCAATCTCGAGAAGGTCCAGGCTCTCGACAACAGGACTGTCAGGTTCACCTTTTCCAAACCTTACTTCAAATCCCTGGAGATGATCGGAGGGATGAGCATCATCCCCAGACACATCTTTGCCAAGGGCGATTTCAACACCAACCCCCACGGGCGAAGCCCCATCGGGTCCGGCCCATACAAGTTCGTCAAATGGGAGACGGGGAAGGAGATTGTCCTTTCCCGGAACGAGGACTACTGGGGAAAGAAGCCACATCTCAAAAAGATCGTTTTTAAAATCATCACCGATGAGACGGTTGCCCTGCAGGTCCTCAAACGCGGGGAGATGGATCTGATGGGGCTGACTCCCGTCCAATGGACAAGGCAGACCAGGAGGCGAAAATTCACCAGGAAGTTCGACAAGCTGCAGTACTACCTCCCCGGGTACTCTTTCATCGGATGGAACATGAGGCGGCCGTATTTTTCCGACAAGCGCGTCCGGCGGGCCATGACCATGGTCCTGGACAGGGAATCCATCCTGAAAAACCTGAGGTACGGGCTGGGGCAGATCGTCACCGGGAACTTCTTTTACGAAAGCCGGGATTACGACAAGGATATCAAACCGTGGCCCCACGATCCCCGGAAGGCAGCGGCTCTGATGGACGAGGCCGGCTGGACGGATTCTGACGGGGATGGAATAAGAGACAAGGATGGGGTTCCCTTTCGGTTTGAGTTCACCATCGTGTCGGGGAGCCAGTTTGCAGAACAGATGGCCACTATCCTGAAGGAGGAACTCAGAAAAGTCGGTGTGGACATGCTCATCAGGCCGCTGGAATGGGCGCTTTTCACCGAGGTACTCGATGACAGAAGCTTCGATGCCGTTATAATGGGATGGAGCCTCCCTGTGGAGGCGGACCCCTACCAGGTGTGGCACTCCTCACAGGCAGAAAAGGGGTCGAACTTCGTCGGGTTTGTCAACCAGGAGGCCGATGAGATCATCGAAAAGGCCCGCACTACCTTTGATCGATCCACCAGGGCCGGATATTACAGGAGGTTTCATGAAATTCTCCACGATGAACAGCCCTACACATTCCTCTTCGTCAACAAGAGCCTCGTGGCGCTCGACAAACGATTTGAAAACGTCAATGTGTATCCCCTGGGTCTTGATCCCACCGAGTGGTACGTACCGGCGGACCTCCAGAGATACAGATAGGCTGAGGGGGCGTGGTGGGCACGCAAACCAATGACACTTAGAGAATATCTCATACGTCGTCTTCTCCTGATTATCCCCACGTTCTTGGGGATAACCCTCATTACGTTCCTTGTAATTCAACTGGCCCCCGGCAATCCGGCGGCCATGAAGCTGAGGATGGGAGGGCAGCAGGGGTTCATCGGCGACAAGGTGACTACCGAGATCGTTGAACAGACAAGGGCGCTGTACGGTCTGGACAAACCCATCTGGCAGCGGTACGTGATCTGGCTTCGGAGAGTGGTGACCCTCGATTTTGGTAATTCATACAAGGATCACCGTCCCGTTATGGATAAGATATGGGAAAGGCTCCCCATTACGGTGGAACTCAATCTTATCTCGATTTTTCTGGTCTATCTCATCGCCGTGCCCGTGGGGGTCTATTCCGCCGTCCACCAGGGAAGTATCGTCGACCGCATAACCACCATCGTTCTCTTCGTCCTGTACTCCCTCCCCAACTTCTGGGTGGCGGTCCTCCTCATCATGTTTCTGGGAGGTGGAGATTTCCTGGATGTTTTCCCTGTCTACGGGATCGTGTCCTCCGGGATGGCAGGCGCCTCTGTTATGGCACGGGTCCTAGATCACCTGTGGCACATCATTCTCCCGATATTCTGCCTCACCTATGGGGGGCTGGCGGCTCTTTCGCGATACCAGCGCGCCGGCATGCTCGAGGTAATCAGACAGGATTACATCCGGACCGCCAGGGCGAAGGGCCTTCCCGAGAAGCTGGTCATCTTCAAGCACGCATTCAGGAACTCCATCATCCCCATCGTAACACTCCTGGGATATCTTCTTCCCGGGATGTTCGGTGGGAGCGTAATCATCGAAAATATTTTTTCCATCCCTGGAATGGGGCAACTTGGCTTCGAGTCTGTTCTCGCCCGTGATTACCCGGTGGTGCTTGCAATCGCCACAATTTCGGCGGTTCTCACACTGTTGGGCATCCTTGTGTCTGACCTCCTTTATGTGTGGGCCGACCCGAGGATTACATACGAGGCGGAGATATGAGAGCCGGCGCGAAAAGGAGTTACAGCAGGATGGTCTGGGAGCAGTTTGCCAGGGACAGGGTCTCAATCGCCGGCCTGATTTTTGTCCTGGCCCTCTTCGCTGTGGCTCTTGGAGCTCCCCTGTTGGCGGGCAACAGGCCCCTGATAGCGTCCCTGGACGGTCACATCCAGATCCCCGTTTTTTCCAAAACCAGGGGCGTGGACTGGAAAGGGATCAAGGATTCAGGAAGGGGATGGGCAATATTTCCTCTCGTCCCTTACAGCCCCACGGAGATCGACCTTGAGGCAAACCTTTTGCCTCCGGACGGGAGACATTTTCTCGGAACCGACGACCGGGGCAGGGATGTACTGGCAAGGATGATATACGGATCGAGGGTTTCCCTCTCGGTCGGTTTCGTGGCCGTTTCCATCTATGCTTTCATAGGCGTTTTCCTGGGCGCGTTGGCAGGTTACTACGGCGGTAAAGTTGACGTTCTTATCTCGCGGGCCATTGAGGTCATGATGTGTTTCCCCACCTTCTTCCTCATCCTGACAGTTCTCGCCTTCCTGCGTCCGAGTATCTACAACATCATGATTATTATCGGGGTAACCGGGTGGCCGGGGGTAGCCCGGCTGGTAAGGGGGGAGTTCCTCAAACAGAGGAAGATGGATTACGTGGCAGCGGCAAAAGCGATCGGGGCTTCCGACAGGCGCATCATATTCTATCATATCCTCCCCAACGCCATTGCTCCAGTCCTGGTGTCGGCGACCTTCGGCATAGCCGGCGCGATCCTCGTGGAATCGTCCCTGAGTTATCTCGGCTTTGGCGTGCCGCCCCCAACCCCTTCCTGGGGCGAGATCCTGTCCCAGTCCAAGCACTATATCGACTTCGCCTGGTGGCTGACCATCTTCCCCGGCGTGGCTATTTTTCTCACCGTTACCGCCTATAATCTGGTCGGAGAAGGACTGCGCGACGCGGTGGACCCCAGGCTGAAGTAGGAGGTTCCCGCTTCGGGGGTGTCGACCGGGGCGCCTCTTTATGAACCATTGTGCCATGGGTGATATCATCTATTAATAGGGAAATAACCTTCTTTGCGGCATGACAATGCCTACCAGAAAGAGTTGCTTTGGAGGTTTGACCCGCCGGGCCGATTCTGCTATCTTCCGTTAGCTTTTTCCCACTCTGGGCTTTATCCAGATACTCATTTCCGGAATGAACCAATTTATTAATGGTCCATCAAGGAGGGTTGTCGAGAAGGGGTTGCCCATGGCCAGGCTAAGGGCCGCGTTCAGGCCGGAAGACGCGGCAATCATCGTCTATCTTATCGCCATCTCCGTAACGGTCACCCTCTTTCACAAAGGGGTTGACCACTGGTGGGTCTATGTCCTGATCCATTCCACCTCCGTCCTTCTGCTTGTTGCCTGGGTCAGGTATTCGTCCCGGAGCAATAACCCCGTGATCCGTTTTTTCCGCTACTGGTATGTCATCATTCTGCTCGCCGTTTTCTACGAGCAGATAGACGATTTCATCCTGGGGATGCGTGGGCATTACCTGGATAGCCATATTGCGAATTTCGAGAAGGGGCTTCTGGGTTTCCACCCCTCGGTCTGGATGGGGCGTTTCGCATCTCCCCCGTTGACGGAGATCATGAATATCGCCTATCATTCCTACTACTGGCTGATCCCCATCCTGGGGTTATCCCTCTACATAAAGAGAGATTTCATCCCCTTCAGGAGAATGGTATTCTCCGTTTCGGTTGCTTTTTTTATTTCCTACTACGGCTTCATTCTTTTCCCGGTCGAGGGGCCCAGATACGAACTTGCCGGTCTTTACAATGGTCCTCTCACGGGGTATGTTGTGACCCCGTTTCAGCAGTGGATCATGAAGAACGGAGATATCCACGGGGGATGCATGCCCAGCTCTCACGTGGCCGTCGCCCTGGTCATTCTCCTGCTCGCTTGGTCCTACAGAAGACGAATGGCGATCTTCCTTACGCCCCTGGTTGTCGGGCTTTTTATTGCCACCGTGTACAATCGTTATCACTATGTCAGTGACGTGGTGATGGGAATCGCAGTCGGACTGGTGGCTTTTTACTGGGGAAAACGAATATATTCCCCGAAAGATTTTTCCGTCAGGACGACAGGGTCGTCCGATTCACCATACTCACCATAAGGGCCGATAAGATATGCCGACCATCAAGATCAGTGAAGCCGGTTGCAAGGGATGTGTTCTATGTGTAGACGTTTGTCCCCACGGGTTGATTCGCCAGGGCAAATCAATAAACGACCAGGGATATCAGTTTGTCCTGCTGGAAGATCCGGAGGGAAAGTGCACCGGCTGTACCCTGTGCGCGGTGATGTGCCCGGATATGTGCATTGAGGTTTATAAATAAGTAGTAATTGCCGATTGGTAATGCAGGAGACTATTAATTGAGTGACGCCAAGCGTATTCTGGTTAAGGGAAACATGGCTTTAGCGATGGGAGCCATCAAGGCCGGCTGCCGGTACTATTTCGGATATCCCATAACGCCGCAGAACGAGGTTCCGGAGATCATGTCCCGTGAGCTTCCCAAACTGGGCGGGGAATTCGTCCAGGCTGAGAGCGAACTTGCCTCCATCAACATGGTTCTCGGCGCTTCGGCCATGGGTGTCAGAGCCATGACCTCATCCTCGAGTCCGGGCATTTCCCTCATGCAGGAGGGACTGTCCTATATGGCCGGGCAGGAGCTTCCGGCCGTTCTGATCAACGTGGTGCGATGCGGCCCCGGCCTTGGTGGAATAGCCGCCTCCCAGGGGGATTATTTCCAGTCGGTCAAGGGTGGCGGGCATGGTGACTACAGGACCATCGTCCTCGCCCCGGCAAGCGTGCAGGAGATGTACGAGCATACGATCCTGGCCTTCGAGCTGGCGGATAAATATCGCAATCCGGTCCTGGTCCTCGCGGACGCGGTCCTGGGGCAGATGCAGGAGCCCATCGTCGAGCGGGACGAGGTTGTCGCGGAACCGAAAAAACCCTGGGCGCTCACCGGCGCTGCCGGCCGTCCGGCCAGGCATCTGAAATCCCTTTACCTCAAAGAGGGGGAGCTGGAATCGCACAACAGGATGCTGGAGGAAAAATACAGGGAAGTTGAGAAGCATGAGGTCCGCTACGATGAGGAGAACCTTGATGGCGCCGAACTGATTGTCGTGGCTTTCGGAACGGCCGCCCGGGTTGCCAGAACCGCTGTCTCTTTGGCCCGGAAAAAAGGGCTTAAGGTCGGGCTTTTCAGACCGGTTACCGTTTACCCTTTCCCGGGGAAAAGGCTTCGGGCTGTCTCACTGGAGACCGGAAGATTCCTTGTGGTGGAGATGAACCTGGGGCAGATGGTCGAGGATGTCAGGCTCAGCGTGACTGGTGACTCCGAGGTGTTTTTTTATGGCCGGCCCGGCGGGGCGATCCCCACCCCCCTTGAGGTCCTGGAGAGGATAGAGAGGAAATATCCATGAAACAGGTATTCGCCAGACCCAAAGCCCTCAACGACGCCACAATGCACTACTGCCCCGGATGCGGGCACGGTGTGGGTCATCGGCTCGTTGCAGAGGCTATCGATCATTTCGGCATTGTCGAAAAAACGGTCGGAGTGGCGCCGGTGGGCTGTGCGGTCCTCATGTACGATTATTTCAACTGCGATATTATCGAGGCTCCCCATGGACGCCCCCCGGCCGTGGCAACAGGCATGAAGCGGTCAAGGCCCGACATGATCATTTTTACATATCAGGGAGACGGGGATCTCGCGTCCATCGGCCTGGCGGAGATCGTTCACGCGGCCAACAGAGGGGAAAATATCACGGTTATCTTTGTCAACAACACCGTGTATGGAATGACCGGGGGCCAGATGGCGCCCACCACACTCCTGGGCCAGCAGACAACCACCTCCCCTTATGGAAGGAATCTGAACACGGATGGCTATCCCATCCGGATGGCGGAAATGTTGGCGACCCTCGACGGCACCTCATACGTGGCCAGAATGGCTCTGGATAAACCTGCGAACATTCTCAAGGCGAGAAAGACGATCTTCAAGGCCTTTGAGATGCAGATAAACGAGATAGGGTTCTCCTTCGTGGAACTGCTCTCCACCTGTCCCACCAACTGGGGCATGGATCCGCGGGAGTCGGTGAGGAGGATCCAGGAGGAACTGATCCCCTATTTTCCCCTGGGCGTATTCAAGGAGAAGGATACGGCGGACTACATATAGCATGGTTCAAGGCCCGCCGCGGTGTAGTTGGTAGAACGAAGACGGGTTTCAGGTTGACCTCTGGACTCTGGACATTGACACGGAGAAACCATGTACTATGACGTATTCATAAGCGGTTTCGGCGGCCAGGGGATCCTTCTGGCCGGGCAGCTGCTGGCGGAAGCAGGGATGAAAAAGGGTCTGAACGTTACCTTCTTTCCATCCTACGGTGTGGAGATGAGAGGCGGGACCGCGCGCTGCACGGTGGTCCTCTCGGATGAGGAGATCGGCTCGCCGATAGTCGACAACCCGAGGTGCGTCATCGCCATGAATCAACCGTCCCTCATAAAGTACCGGGAGTCCATTTCCCCGGGCGGGGTGCTCATTGTCAACAGCTCCCTTGCCAGGTTGGAAGATGTCAAGGGTGACGGCCTTGAATCCTGTGCGGTGCCCATGAGCGAGCTGGCTATAGAATTGGGGAACGGACGTCTCGCAAATATGGTGGGATTAGGCGCTTTTGCCGAACTCTCCGGCGCATTGAGCCCGGACGAGGTCGCAGGGGCTGTCGAATCGGTGGTGTCTGCCCGCAACAGGAAATTTATTCCCTTGAACGAGAAAGCCATACGTGAGGGTGCCCGGTATGCGAGGGAAAATAGCGTCAGCTGAGGGGAGGCCGAAGATGACGGAAAAACCTGTTGAGGTTGGGAAAAGAATCCGCGAATTGAGGGAGGAGAAGGGGATGGGGCTCCAGGACCTGGCCGCGAAGACGGGGTACTCCTCCGCGCTGCTCTCACAGTTCGAGAATCATCTCATCAGCCCGCCCCTGGGCGCGCTGATCAAGCTTGCCGGCGCCCTTGAGGTGGAGGTCAGTGACTTTCTCGGCAACGCGAAGGATGAACCATTCACCCTGATTCGCCATGACGAACGGAAAGTCGTTTCCCGTGTGGCCTCGAGGACCGGAGTAAATCTGGGGTACACATACGAATCCCTTGGATTCGGTATGAGGGAAAGAGGCATGGAACCCTTCATTGTCACCCTTGAACCGGTGGCACTTAAGGAAAAACACCTTTCCACTCATGAGGGGGAGGAGTTTCTCTTCGTCCTGGAAGGAAGGATGCTGGTGCGCCTGGGTGACCACACGGACACCCTCGAACCCGGCGACTCCATCTATTTCCGGTGTACAACTCCCCACCACGTGACATGCGAGGGAAAAAAATCCGCGAGGATACTCGCGGTGATCCTGACGGGCAAACAGGGCGAGAAGTAGATCAGTCCCACTTGCGACGGTCATCGATGGCCGTCGCGTCATCTGGAATAGTCCCGGGTTCCACCCGCACGACCCTGACACCAAGCTTCAGGACTTCCTTCAGCCTTCCGCTCGCCGTCTCCAGCGTATGGGCAGCAAGGGGCTTTCCGGTTTCCACCTCCACGGTCATGTCGTCCATGGCCCTCTCTCTTACGATGACGGCCCTGAAACGTTCAATCTCCACGAATTCAGCCATGACCTCGGCAATCTGTCCAGGGTGGACGAAAAGCCCCCTGACCTTGGTTACCTGATCCACCCGTCCGAGAATGCCGGTTAGCCTGGGGCTTTTCCTTCCGCATGGACACGGTTCCATGGTAACGGAGGAAAGGTCGCCTGTGGCGAAACGCAGGAGGGCGTTGACGGGGTTGAATGGGGTGACCACCACCTCGCCGGGCGTCCCGGCCGGTGCGGGTGCATGGGTCTCAGGATCCAGGACCTCGACCAGAACGGTGGGGTCAAGGTGCATGCCGAATCCCTCCTCGCACTCATAGGCAATGGCCCCGACCTCGGCTGTTCCATAGCCCTGACGAACGTGGATTCCGTTCTCCTCCTGAAATTCCGTGCGAAGGCTCTCCGGGAGTTTCTCGGCGATGACGAAGGCCTTTTCAAATGGGAGGCTCAGCCCGGTTTCTTCCGCCTTTTCCAGGAGGACTTTCAGATAGGAGGGCAGTCCCACATAGGCATTGGCTTTGAGGTGGGCCGCGACGGAGACCTGGATCTCGCTGTTGCCGATCCCCGCCGGGATAACGGCGCACCCGAGGTTGTTCGCTCCCTCCTCGAACATGGCTCCCGCAGGAGTCAGGTGGTACGAGAAACAGTTCAGGACAATGTCGCCCTCCGAAAACCCGCAGGCGGCGAAGGCCCGCTCCCACCGGTAGTAGGAGGCCAGATGCCCATCGGGGTCGTAGATGGGGCCCGGGGACGAGTACATCCTTCGCAGTTTTCCGGGCGGGACGGTGATCATGCCCCCGAATGGCGGGGCCGCGGCCTGGATGGAGGGAAGGTCTGACTTCCTGAGGATCGGAAACTTCATGATGTCACCCGGGTCACATAGATCATCCACGGTCAGGCCCGCGTCCTTGAGGCGATGGACAAACCCGGGAGCCTGTTGCCATGGCCCTTTCATGAGTTCCCGTAGTTTGCCCGTCTGAATGTTGAGGATTTCCTCGTAGGGTCGGTATTCCAGGTCCGTTTTCATGTCGATAATGTCGGTATCCCCCTTTTCCGGATTTATTCTCACTGCAGGATGCCCCTCCCGGGAGGCGCCGTCAAGCTCCGACCGATACTTAAAACCGTTCTCTCGCCCGCTCGCCATACTGTAAGCATGACTCGCTCAAGCACGCAGAGATGGGTCACAGAGAAACACACAAAAAAGGGTTTAATCTTGTCCTATTCAATCTGATCCATTCTCCGCGTGCTCCGCGTACTCTACCGAGAGACAAATCATACTGGCGCCTTACGGCCGCAACCCTAAACCAACTCTGTGTGAGTCAGGCTTACCGGGTTTTTGTGCCGGCCAGGAACCCGATTTATTACCAAAATCATTGCAGAAACAATTGACATCCAGCTGGTTTTTGTCTATCGTGGCGGTAGTAATACTTCTTTCCCGCCTGGAGCCGAAAAACATATTGGAGGGGAGAAGGAGGCCGCGTTCCATGAGAATGGACCCCTTTCCCACGGTTGTCATCGCAGTTTTTCTTGTGTTGCTGTTCCCCGTATCGTCGTCCGCGCTATCCGCATCCCAGGTGGTCCTGGACTTCATGTGTCCCTGCGGCACCTGCAGCGAAGCGCTATCCACCTGTGAGTGCCCGGCGTCCGACAAGTACCGTGCACTTGTCTCAAGAATGGTCGGTCAAGGAAGGACCGAGCAGCAGATAGTGGACTATTTCGTCGGCCAATGGGGCAGCTCTGTCCTGGTTACAAGCGCCGGACTTGTTCCGGGGACATCCGCCGGAAGTTCCAGCAAAAAATCTTTCGGGTTCATCCTGGTCATTATCGGCGTCTCTCTCGCGGCGTTCACTGCGGGAAAGTATTTCAGAACATCTTCCCCGCCTCCGCCTCCGGGCAGGGGACCCTCCTCCGGCAAGGGAAAAAAAGGAAGTTCCCGTGGAAGAAAACCGGCCAACAGGAGATCACGGGGCAGGAAGAAAGGTTTCAGTGACGGGGTTGATGATGATCTGCTTGATGATTACATTCATGAGTAAGGGCGTGTAAGTATATCCTGAAAAAGGGAGGTCCGAGATGGAAACCAGGAAAGGCAACCGATTCTGGAGACGAACCAGGGATGGCGTAAGAAAGTTCTTCAAAGACCTTGAGGAAGATTCCGTGGCAGGGAACCCCAGAAAACCGGTGGATTGCTGTAACCCCCCGGACGCGGTTTCAAGACCGGATTCCAAGGACGGGTCGAGCGCGTCGCATTAATGACCTCTGGGAGAGGTAGACATACCCCGCAAGGGAGAGGGGGACGATAATAAGGCTGATCGCTTGGCTTGTGGAGAGGGTAGCTCCGAGGATTTCAACTGAACCCCGGGGGTCACCTCGGAGGAACTCCAGCCCGAACCGGATTATTCCGTACATAGCCCCGTAGCTGGTGATGACCTGGCCGGGGAAACGCGCGTGGGACCGGATCCTCAGAAGAACAACGGTGAGCAAAAGAAGCAGGGCCGACGCATACAGTTGTGTGGGATGGACGGGAACACCGAGTACTCCTGTTGCCAACGATCTGGGATCGGTAAATGTAACCGCCCAGGGCACGGTCGTAGGAGTGCCGTAGCATGACCCGGCGAAAAAGCACCCGATTCGGCCTATTGCGTGTCCGAGAGCAACGGCCGGAGCCACGGTATCCGCGAGAGGCCATAGATCGAGGCGTTTCACCTTGGCCGTCAGAATAAAGGCCAGTGACCCTCCTATCAGGCCACCGTAGAAAACCAGGCCTCCGTTCCAGATCTTGAAAACATCCAGTGGAGTTTTCAGGAAATATTCCAGGTTAACCAGTATGAAAAGGGCCCTGGCCCCCACCAGGATTCCGATTACGACAAAAAATCCCATGTCCTGGAAGGTTCCTGCTTTTCCACCATTCTTCTGATACAGATACTCGGCCAGGAAAATGGCGGTCAGGATTCCCAGGGCGTAGAATACTCCGTAGGTGTGAATGGTCAGCGGGCCGATTGTTAACAGTTCAGGGTGCAATTTTCCTTTTCTCCTTCGCTCAATGTCATCGAAATATCCTTTGCAGGACCTTCCATTTCCTCTTCCTCGTCGTGTTCCTGAAATTTATAGACTTTGGGGCCGATGTCCAGGTCGATCTGAGTCCATATCTTCAACTCCGCTCTTTCCTTGCGGGCCGGGTTGGTGAGAAGGGTGATGGTCCTGAAAAATCTGCCTTTCGGTTCTTCGTGAAAATTTGGATCGAATTCAACGACGAGGACCCCTTTCTCTCCCGGTTTGAGCTTCGTTTTCGTGGCGTAGGCCCGTGTGCAGCCGCAGCTCGTGGGTGTGCCGGTGATGGTCACCGGTTCACCCCCGACATAGATGAATGGGAATTCGTGTCTGACGATGCCCTGACTTTGTTTGATAACACCGAAGTCATACTCTTTCTCGGTAAACCTGAAGTCGCCAAGGACCGCTGCAAAATCGCCGCCCGCATTCTCCGAGCCGGTCTTTCTGAAATCATCAGCGTATACAACGGTCCCGGTGATGCGAATGGTTGTAACCGTGCCATCCTTGACAATCGGCATAGGCGTTGAGAGGTTACCATCCGCCGGAGCGCTGGTAATCAGAAAGACACTCCTTGTAACAGGACCGACACCGTTTTCGCCATGAAAGAGAGGATCGAAATCCACATGGACTTTGAAACTTTCTCCCGGTTTGATCGCCTGGGGCGGTGATTTTGATAGCCTTTCCCCGAATTTCCCCAGGATTCGACCATCGGACAGCTCGATAGATGCCGTGGTGCATGCACAGGAGGTGAAGGCTCCTTTGAGAACAAGGTCCTTCTCTCCCCGGTTCCTAAGCTCAAAGGTATGCCGAACAACCCCTCCCTTGATATTGATCTGCCCCAAATCATACTCCAGGTCACTTTCTGCAACGATTTTTCCTGAGTTATTAATCTCCGAGGAGTCGGCATTCTTCCCGCATGCTGAGAGGAAAACAGCCATCAGGGCAGTCAGAAACAACAGGGTGACCCCTAGCCTGACGTTGCGTCTCTTTCGTGTATTGGGATGGAACACTCGCGAAGTGGGGGTGAGGTTTGGACTGCTACCACTCATAGACCCGTTCCGCGGGACCGGGTATGCCCTTGATTATTATCCGGAAATGTTCCGGTCTCTCGCTGACCTCGAAGATCATCTTTCCACCGTTGTGGTGTCCTCTCATCCGATCACTCCGTACCGGGCGATAGGTGTGGCCGTTGAACTCCAGCTCGGCGTGATCCGTGAAGTTATAGTTTTCCAGCGCAACCGAATGGGTGTTGGCCTTGAATGCGACCTCCATCATCCCATCGTGATACCGTACAGGCCTGAGGTCTATGACGGCGTCCCCGCTGTTCATTGTCCCGGAGGACATCATGGGCATTGAACCCTCGTCCCACATCGAGGATCGGTCGGAATCCGTACCGCTGCGGGTGCCGGTCATACCCATGTCACTTGATCCGCCCATTCCGCCGGCTGCGGCCATTGAGGCTGTAGCTTTTGCTCCGGCACGTTCCTTGATCATTTCCCGAATGAAGGAGAAGAGCCCCGACTGGATCCCGAATCCAATGGTCAGCAGGGCGATCCAGCCCCCGATAACCCCGAGTTCCTCAACAGCGTGGCTCAGGGAGTTCGAGAGGGTCAGGATGGCAAAGTAGAGCGAGAGAATGCCGGCTGACCCGGCAACGCCCCACATGTAGTGCCTTGCCATTTTCCTTTTCCTTCCGTTGGTTGGGTTTTTTTGACCGGCGCCCCCCGGAGACAGAGGGGCAACCTTCCGTCCCCGGTCTCCGGGGGGCCGGCGGAAGATCGGGGTGTTTTACTCCTTGATCCTGTAGATATCGCCGGTGTCCTTGCTGACGAGCAGGCGATCAACCAGGGCTTCGCCTTTCTTTGTGACCACCTGAACCTCAAATCCGTCTTCGGTTTCCAGCACCTTGCCTACTTTGAGCCTGGGGTTGGAGCGGCGGAGCTTGTAAGCCACGATGCTTCCGGCTTCCTCCTTGGTGACCTGCACTGAGGAGGCCTCATCCGAGTTGTTCGAGCAGGGATGTTCGTCACCGGCGAAGTCGCCCATCATGTGACCATAACCCATCGGACTGCCGATGTTCCCGCTGTGTGCCCTCGCGATGCCGTAGCCTCCGCCAACGACCAACAGGCTCAGTGCCGCGACCATCAATACTTTCCACTTCATCTTTTGGTACCTCCTTGTTTGATAGGGTTGTAAAAAATCATCCTCAAAAGGGTTTAAGGGGTGATGCCAAACTCAGCGTTTTTTAAAGCATCATGCGTGCCGATTGCCTGGTTCCATATTACCCACCAAGCTTTTTAATCTCCACGGCAGCAGCTTTTCCCATGTCACCGTCCGGGTCCTTGGCCAGGACCTCCCTGAAGAGTATCAGTGCCTTGGCGGAGTCATTTTTTTCGTTCAGATAAATCTGGCCCAGGTGCAGGGTGGGCTCGGGATTATCGGGGGCTATTTTATGCGCCTTTTCCAGCTTTTCCACCGCCCGGTCCACATCTCCGATCTTCCGGTAGAGCAGACCGAGTTGGTCGAGAACAGAGATGTTTTCCGGGCTGTTCTGTTCGGCCCTCTCGAAAAGCCCAAGCGCCTTCATGGGCTTGTCATGGTCCATGTAATATCCGCCCAGGGTTGAAAGCGCCATTACGTTCCATGGGTTCTTCTGAACGTATTCGATGAGTTGTTTGAGCCCGGTTTCGGTGGGGGGAGTTACGGCCGCCGGGGTGTTGCCGTACCCGGCAGAAGCTGGAGGATTGGTATTTCCTGCCCTTTTGGAGCTGCCTGAAAAGAACAGAAAGCCGACGAGGGCAAGTGAAATCCCGGCCAGGGAGAGGATCACCCCTTTACGGTTCCAGATCAGGCGGATTTCCCGCTCCCGATTCCCTGTCTTTATGGGGGCGAAATATTCCTCCTCATCTTCATCTTCAGGACCCTCGTCATAATCATCATCAAAGTCATCTATCTGATCCGGCCCCCCGGAATTCTCAATCCCTCCCGAATCATCCGGGGGGGGGTCGTCATCCACGTGGTCAATCTCGGCCGGCTTGCCCATATTCCCGTCTCCCAGGCCCTCAATTTCCTCGAGGATGCCCGAAACCTCCCGTCGGTAGTGACCTCTAAGATCGGTGTAATCGCCATCGTTGATCTTGCCTGTAGCGTGTTCGAACTCGATATCTTTTAGTGCCTTCAGGTATATTCTCTTTTGAGTCTCAAGGGCGCTCAGATGTTTATCAGCGGGATTTTCTCTGTCTAACCATGCCGTTTTCCCTTCCCTCAAAGGGGAAAGTGTATAGTAAAGGGCGGCCAGAAAGATAACTGCGGTAAAAGCCATAACCATCTGTCAGTCCTCCTCGATTTTCCTGAGTTCCTCATCGATTTTTTTCTGCATCTCATCGGTAATGAGGTCCACGCCGCCCTCTGTGCCCCCGTCTTCCCGATCTTCCGCGTCACTGCCTGATGAAGTAGTCCACCTTCTGACGAAAATCACGGCTATGAGACCCCCGAAAGCGAGACCTACGACCGGTGCCGCATAGGCAACCATGTTAAATCCCTTCCGGGGTGGTGAAGAGAGGATGGAATCACCCGCTTCCAGCACGAACCCATTGATGATCTGTTTCTTGGTTTTACCCTCCCGGATCATGGTGCTGATGGTTTTTCTCATCTGGTCCGCGGTCCCGCAGGAGCAGGTGTTGAGGACCATGGAGCATCCGCAGGTACACATGAGTTCACTCTCAACCTCCGAGGATGTGAGTGCCAAAGCGGATGTAGGAAGGGCCAGCGCCATCAATAGTGTACATATGGCCGGCAGATTCGTTTTACAGGATGTCATGGGAACTCTCCCTTCTTTTTCTCCCTGGAATAATGGCGATCAGTCCACCTAAGATCATTGTAAAACCTCCTATCCACACCCACTTCAGCAGCGGGTTCACCATGACTTTCAAGGTGATCTCCCAGTTTTTACCTATGGCAGGCATGGTTACGTACAGGTCCTCCAGCAGGGTAGATCTGAGGCTGACCTCAGTGGTAGGTTGTTCGGCGTTGACGTAAAATCTCTTCTCCGGCTTGATGGTTCCCAGGGAGACACCGTTTTTGAATACCGACAACGTGGCCGCGTAGACCTCCCTGTTCCATTCATGCCATTTCCCAATCCTGTCGTAGCGCAGGCTGTAGGCGCCAATATTCAGGGCTTGTCCCTTGGTGAGCGTGGCCTGGTTTTCAAGCTTGTAGGCATTCGATGCGGTGATGCCGATGACCATAAGCACAAGGCCGAGGTGCGCAATAAATCCCCCGTATCGTCTCCTCATCTTCCAGAGAAGGCGAGGGAAGGCGATTATCAGCGGTTCACCCTTCAGCTTTCCCCTCGCTTTGGTGCCGGTCCAGAACTCCCTCAGGATTGTCACGGCTACGAAGATGGAGAGGGAGAAAGCGACCAGCGGATAGAATTCCCTTATCCCTGCGACTATGAGAACGACCATGCCCGTGATCATCATCAGAAATGGGAGCATGAAGTTCTTTTTCAGATTGTCCGCGGAGGCCTTTCTCCAGCCGATGAGAGGACACAGGCCGGTGACAAGAAGGAGGGCCAGGAAGAGAGGCGTATTTACCCGATTGAAAAAGGGCATGCTGACGGTGATCTTGTTGCCCGTGACAGCCTCGGAGAGTAGGGGAAACAACGTTCCGAACAGGGTGGAGAAAGCCAGGGCCAGGAGGATGACGTTGTTGAACAGGAAGGTACTCTCCCTTGACAGATAGGATTCCAGGACCTTTTCTGATCTTAGATTATGGTAGTTTGACGCGATAAGGGAAAAGCCGCCGATGAGGACGACCCCCATGAACACAAGGAAATAGCCTCCAAGGCCCGTTGCGCCGAAATCGTGGACGGACTGGAGAATCCCGCTTCTGACGAGATAGGTCCCGAAGAGGCACAGGACAAAGGTCAGGAGGACGAGCGTCATATTCCACACCTTCATGATGTTCCTCCTCTCCTGGATTATGGCGGTGTGGATAAATGCCGTGGCGACGAGCCATGGGATGAAGGAGGCATTCTCAACCGGGTCCCATGCCCAGTACCCGCCCCATCCCAGTTCGACGTAAGCCCACTGACCGCCCAGGATGATTCCTATGGTCAGGAAAACCCAGGCGAGGATGTTCCAGACGCGGATCTTCTTAAGCCATGATTCGTCGAGATCCCCCGACACCATCGCCGCGATGGCATAGGCGAATGGTATGGTGAAGCCCACGTACCCAAGGAAAAGGGTGGGGGGATGGAAGATCATCCCCGGATTCTGGAGCATGGGGTTAAGCCCTTTCCCATCGGGTGGAATGAATCTGAGGAGATCGAAAGGGTTTGTCACAAACGTGATCAGGGCAATAAAAAATACCATGGTAGCTGCAAGTACCGTATAGATAAAGGGGGTTGCTTTACTGTCGATCTCCTTCCTCGTGTTGTAGGCGACTATGGCGCTGAACAGGCTCAGAACCCATGCCCAGAAGAGCAGGGAGCCTTTCTGCCCGGCCCAGAAGGCGGTGATCTTGTAAAACAGGGGAAGCGCCCGATCGGAATAGGATGCCACATATTCCACCTGAAAATTGTTCGTAAGGAACAAATAGACCAGGGCGATAGAGGCCGTGGTGGTGAAAAATGCTATGGTAACGAGGGCCCTCCTCCCACTCAGGATAAGGCGAAAATCGTTTTTCATGATGCCGGCCAGGAGGAGCGCTATGGCCGCCAGCGAGAAGAAGAGCGCCAGAAGCTGAGAATAGTTTCCGATAGATACCATACAATCTCCTAAAGTGAACTGTCTTCAGCGACATATTTTGAAGGGCATTTTGCGAGTAGCATGGTTGCGTGGAGGGTGTTGTTGGCGCGGTCGTATTTGCCTTCCAGGACCACTTCGATGTCGGCCTTGAAGGCGTCCGGAGCTACGCCCTTGTACACTGCCCGGATGGTTTTGGAACTATCTTTCGGGTCGCGAATGGCGAAGGAAAGGAGCATGTCGGTCTGGTTGTAGTCAATGGTATTGTCCACGACCTCGCCGCTGACCCTTATGGGACCGCTGTCTTTCGCTTTCAACTGGTCAAGTACCTCGCTGACGGTCCGGTAGTAAACCCCTGTCTCTGACACCCCGCTGAAGATCAGATATCCGACCCCTCCGAGAACGAGAAAAATCACCAGCAGGGTTCTCCAGTTAGATTTTTTCATGGAAAACTGGCCCTCCTTTGAAAAAATTACATTTTTCACTTTCTGTAGAATAAAAAACCATGGATAGATTTTTTACGACGCTACGAAAAATAATCCCGGTGAGTCCAGCCGTCGGTTTTACGGTCGCGGGGATGCCACTATACCTTGTCAGTGTGAGAGTCAGTGTGAGAGGCGAAGAGTCGGCGGTATCCCCGGCAGGCTTTCGGAATGTCGCGGCACCGAGGCCCTTGGTATCGGATGTACTGGAAACAGGGACGGAAAAAGGGACGAAAAACGGAAAAACCGTGAGGAACGGCTGCGTGTCCTGGAATGTCAGGTTAAAGGGTGTTTCGGTATTCACTAGGGCATATCCGTGTCTCCCCTTCCCATCGATTATGGCTCCTTTGAATCTCCCAAATCAATTGTTTCGTTGATAAGTAGTGATTGTTCCCGTGGTTGTCAACTATTTTTTATTTGTTCGGTGGTAAATCAGGGGGGTGAGGTCAATACACCGAGTTCCCCTCTACCCATGGAAGCACACTTCCCGCACATTCTGCTCAAAGGACTTTTTGCGAATCCACTATCTTTAGAATTTGAGATTGGCAACTAATTGTGCTACGCTTCCCCGGCGTTCAGGTAGGGTTTCCTGGCACGGAAAGAAAAACGGGGAGAGAGATGCATAGGTTCCTTTTCAGGAGATTGTTTCAGTCTGTTCTGGGCGTGGGGGTGACCAACGCCTACTTGGGTGGATTCAAACCTCCCGGGGCTCTCTGGCAGGGGCAATCAAAAGGGTTCTGTGTGCCGACCCTCAACTGCTATGCCTGTCCCGGGTCCCTTTTTGCCTGCCCCATCGGAACCCTCCAGCATTTTGTAATAATCAGGTCCGTGCCGGTGTATTTTACCGGACTTTTCGTCACCCTCAGCATGAGCGTCGGCAGGATGGCCTGCGGCACCCTCTGCCCATTCGGTTTTCTCCAGGACCTGCTCTACAAATTCCGTTCGTTCAAGATCAGAATCCCATCCTGGATGACCTACCTCAAGTATGCCTCTCTCGTGGGGTTGGCAATCATTATTCCGTTCTACACGCTGCAGCCCTGGTTTTCCAAACTATGTCCCGTGGGAACCCTTATCGGCGGGCTGCCCTGGGTCACCATTAACCCGGAGATCCGTGCGATGATCCATGAGCTTTTCTGGGTCAAGATCGCCATTCTCATAGCGGTGGTGAGCCTGGCGGCTGTTGCAAAGAGACCGTTCTGCAGGGTCGCCTGCCCGCTGGGGGCAATCTATTCACTTTTCAACCGGATCAGCATTCTCAGATTGGCCTGGAACGAGGCCGAATGTTCCCATTGCGACAAGTGCACCCGCATTTGCCCAATGGACATACCTATATACAAGGACGCTAACAACCACAACTGCATCCGGTGCCTGGACTGCACCCAGTGCCCTGCGGTGTCCATTACCCACGCATTTGCGGGTGCCAGGCTGCCTGCCTCAGAACCCACCGCCGACGTTCCTGCGGGTATACCCGCCACCGCGTAGTTTCTATTGACAGGGTCGTAAAAAAACCACCTGTCTGCGTGCAACGCACAGGCAGGTCCGCGGCTTTTTACTCCGCGGAAAGCGAAAAGTGTCATTTTCACTTCCCCGGTTTTTTATCCTGTTTTGCCGTCTATCCCGCCGATATGCTCAGGAAGACCAATCCTTCTTCATGGGCGTTCTCAATGCCGTGGGAGCTTCCTGCTGGAAGAAACAGGACCGTGTCCGGCCCAACCTCTTTCCGGGTATTCTCCTCTCCGAAGAAGGTCCCTTTTCCCTCCAGGATAACCCAGATGTGATCTCCATCGTGGACGTGAGGATGAATGTGCTGGCCGGAACCAAGGCACCACAGGTTGACCCGGGAACGGTCGGATTCGGCTATGGGGATTTTGTTCGCCTTCTCGTCGGAGAATACGATTTGGCTTCGGCAATCGAGTATGAGGCTTTGCATGACAGTCTCCCTGGTGTCTATGGTTTCGTCCGGTTTTCCGGTGTAGCCGTTCATGACATCTTATCCTATTGACCTGACGGCGCAACCCCAAACCCCTGTGTCAGAGACAGGGGTGGTAAACGGGGGATATGACCGCTGTTTACCCTGGATCGGGGGTTCCGGCGGCGTCCTGCGGTGCTGTCAGGTGTGTTTTGGGGTTGTTTGTGGGGTTGGTCTGGCGCCGGCGCTGATATTTTATGCTTCAATGACGGTCAGGAGCCGTTTTTGGCGGGAGTACGACGGACCTGTCCGTTGGG
>BDTG01000003.1 GCA_002897695.1 bacterium BMS3Abin14 | reverse complement strand
GGTAACGCGTGGTGCCGCCGGTACCTCCTGGATAAAAGGCACCATCACAGTGTGTAATTGATACTGCTTGATATAACGTACGCAATATAGTACCGTACGCTATATAGTACCTTATTCCAATTATTGGAAATGTCCATCTGGAGGACTTCATGAAGACTATCACGGTGAGCAAGGCCAGGGCAAACCTGTACAAACTCCTCGAAGATTCCGGCAAATCCCATGAACCACTGATCATCACGGGGAAAAGGGGCAACGCTGTGCTGGTGGCGGAGGAAGACTGGAGGTCGATCCAGGAGACCCTGTTTCTGCTGTCCATTCCCGGGATGAGGGAGTCCATCAGGGAGGGTCTCGCAACTCCCCTGGAGGAGTGTGCAGAGGATCTTGACTGGTGACCTGGCGCCTGGTCTACACCAGACAGGCGCAGAAGGATGCACGCAAGCTTGTGTCCTCCGGCTTGAAGGGCCAGGCCGCGGACCTGCTGAAGATTATTGGGGAAGATCCCTATAGGACACCCCCGCCTTTCGAGAAACTTATAGGTGACCTTTCCGGAGCCTATTCACGCCGCATCAACATCCAGCATCGTCTCGTCTACCAGGTAATAGAGGAGGAGTGGGTGGTCAAGGTGATTCGAATGTGGAGCCATTACGAGTAGATCGAGGTGTTGGGATCAATTTTTGGATTATCGGTTTTAGGGGTTGAAAAACAAAAATAAGTAGTTATATTCTTGACTAATATAGTTTTAGTTTAAGCTGCAGATTAGCCGGACAAGACATAACACGAAAGGAGGTGTTCGACATGGGACGCTTTTTAATTCCGCGCGTTGCTCACTGTGGAGAAGGCCATAAACGTGGTCCCGGGCAGGACGATAAAAGGCCCCTTTAACCATAAAAAAGCCCTCTCTGAGGGTCATATTGTTGACAAAGTCCTCGTCATTTGGCGGGGATTTTGTTTGTTGAGTAGGGTCAATGTTGTACAATATCATCATGTTACCTACCAAGAACGACCACCAGCTCGGCATGGAATTCGTGTGCATCGAAGAGTTGGTACCCCAAGACCACCTGCTGCGCAAAATCGATAAAGTCATTGACTTTGAGTTCATACGCGACAAGGTCAAAGATCTTTACTGCGCCGACAACGGTCGTCCCGCGGTGGATCCTGTGGTGCTGTTCAAGATGCTCTTTATCGGTTACCTGTTCGGTATTCGTTCCGAACGTCAACTGATTCGCGAGATCGAAGTCAATCTTGCTTATCGTTGGTTCATCGGTATCGGTCTTCGCGGGAAGATCCCTGACGCGTCGATTTACCGAGAACACGATCTATCAGGAGATATTTGATGAGATCGTTGTGCAGGCGATGGGTAAGAAGTTGATCAGCGGCCGGGTTCTTTATACGGATTCGACTCACCTGAAAGCCAGCGCCAACAAGAACAAGTTCACAGGGTTGCCCAAAACTGCCGCTGGGTCGTCTGGGGTCGGACCAAGTAAGGTGCACCAGTGCACTTCCTTTACGAGAAAGGTCATCCGGGGCCCCGGACTCTGGACTAATCGGGTCCCATTGAACGTTGAACCTGAAAGTGTGGGAACTAACTGGGACCGGACCTCACATCCTCAGGAACACGCAATTATACTTCCCTACTGACGACAATTACACTTCCCTACTAACCGGTGTTATTGGAGACTCTTCTTTAAG
Source organism: bacterium BMS3Abin14 (assembly GCA_002897695.1). Lineage (NCBI taxonomy): Bacteria > bacterium BMS3Abin14. The sequence continues at coordinate 2,805 of BDTG01000003.1, read as the reverse complement.
GAGGGCAGCAAGGAGCGTCATGCCGGTGGTGGCAAGGGCAACCGAATGGGACGGAAACGGATAAGCCAAGCCTACGGCAACAGTGACCTGCTCTCTACTCTACCCACGGGTTTGCCCATTTCTGGGAGGGTAGAACAAAGTGTACCTTGACAGGTAATAGCACAAAGCTTACGGAGCCGGGGTCTTCGGTAAAAGCAGTTGAGGACCACCCATTAAGCTCTTAACAACCTTAGAATTTCCCCGACATATCTCCCTGAAATCTTCAGTTATCCTATGGTCCCCGGCAGCGGTATCCCAAAATCTTACCGCCCAGTTGATGGCATCCGGCAACAGGGCCAAGGCCTGTGATACGGTGCCAAATTTTGGTTCAAAGGTTCTCGCGGGCACTTCATCCTCCTGAGGCCTGTATAACATCGGAAGCATGTCGTAGGCGGGAGCGAGAGAAAAGCGCTTCTTTTCGTCCGTCGTTATCAAGGAGATGTTCCCAAAATGTTGGTCATTGTTTGCGATCAGGCTGCCAAACACCGATAGCCATCGAAGGTTATCAGCGTCTTCCCTGGACAGCATTCCATTGTTCTCAAACCGGGACGCCGCCGATATCCAATCATCCAATCTTCCGAAAAACTCACTATCTATTGTGAATAAAGACAACATTGGAAGTCGGCCGGATCTTCCCTGACGATCAAAGCGGGTAACCTCCAGAAGATACCTGCCTCCCGCTTCAAGAACGCGGCTATTGGCGGAGTCGATTCCTCGTCCCTGTATGAGGTTCAACGCGATGTGTTCACAAATCAGCAGATCTGCCCATCTCCTTCCGCCGGGAGTTGTGACCATTGGAGAAAACTTTACAAGCACATGCCTTAATTCACTATTTTCTTCAACCAGCGCAGCAAATTTAGGTTGTTCTCCTGCAGCAGATGACCCGGCTGGATTCCCCTCCAAAGCAGATTTCACAAATCTTGGATATTCTGTCAGCCGCTCATTAACATTTATCGTCTCAAATGGTTGGCGGGCCATCTCCAGATAACGCCCCAGAGACTCGTTGCCGACAATGATGTTCCCCATTAAGTCCTCTCCGCTGCTGGAGAGGGCAATCAGAACATGGTCATCATTCCAATATTGGAGTCGCCCAGGAAGTCTAAGATGCTCGCTAACCCTGTGAGCAAAGGCTCGCCCCATAAAACCATCAGGGCGCATGTCCTGTATAAACCAGGGCAGATGGTCGAAAAGTTCACCTCTTCCTTCGACGGGTGCCCACCAGTATTCACTTCCCTGAAGTGTCAATAGATTCCCCATAGGAACCACGTCACCATTTTCGGTAACTTGATATACTGGAAATTCGTAACCATAGCCTCTTATATCTCGAGCAAGGGCGTAAAGCGTTGCTCTGCCGTGCCCCAACTTCAAAACTCTTCTGCCAAGAGAATTTATCAGACGAGATACTGTGGGCTGGCTAAAGCCCAGGGCCTTCTGCAACCCATGGGATGAAATAGCTCTGCTTTCCAGATGAGAAAGGAGCCTGTTTTCATTCTGTTCCTGTCGTAGGTTCATGGCTTTTCCTGAATAAATTTTGAATAGAATACTAATACAAATCATATTGTTTTGTAAAGAATTTTATCTAAAGTCAGGTAGATTATTGAATAGATATTTATTAGATAAAAGGATCCCCGCCTTCACGAAAGGGTTTGAATGTAGTCTCTGTTGTCTGGACAACTTGTCGGCAAACTTAAAGCGGAATAAAAAGCCTCCATTGGACTTTTTCGATCCAATCAAATGTTGAAAGGCGGGAACTGGCTCCATGGACTTTCTCTTCGATGTGGTGGTGCTCGATGACATTGGTTACGTGCAGCAAAGCCGTGAGGAGATGGAGGTGCTGTTCACTTTCCTTTCTGAACGGTACGAACGGCGCAGCCTGATGATTACTTCCAACCTGGTCTTCAGTGAGTGGGACAGGATCTTTAAAGATCCCATGACCACTGCCGCCGCTATCGACCGCCTGGTTCACCACTCAACCATCCTTGAGCTGGACAACGACAGTTATCGGGCCAGGCAGGCAAAACGACATCAAGACAACAGAAAATAAACAAGGAAGTGTAATTGTCGTTGACTACGAACACGCAATGCGCGATTGGTGGCCATTCGTATCCTCTTCAGCTTTATCGCCCGCGAGGAGCCTGCTCTGCTGCTCCAGTGTCAGAAGATCCGCACTATCCCCCTGAAACGAACTGAACACAAAATGGTCGAATATCTCGAAGAAAAAGAAATGCAGGCGTTGCTCGACACGGTGAATATCAACTCGCGTACCGGAGTGCGCGATAAAGCGTTACTTTTGCTGCTCTACAATACAGGGGCTCGCGTTAGCGAAATTGTGGAACTCAAAACGGACAACATGCGCCTTCTGGGAACCGCTCAGGTTACCCTCATGGGAAAAGGCAAAAAGCACCGGACTTGCCTTCTGTGGCCCGAAACAGCCCAGGCTCTGCAAACATATCTCAAACTTCGCGTCTCAAAAGATCCGGGGTGGGTATTCCGGAGCAACTTGGACACTGATTCCGACGCAAACTGGACACCTGTTCCGTTCCAAACTGGACAGTCATTCCAACGCAAATTGTCCACCGATTCCGACGGCAAACTGACCACTTTTTGGTTAGCTGCCGGAATGGGTTGTCGGTTTTGCATTGACGGCAATGCGGCGCTGGAGAACCTGGTGTAAAACCTTCTGAAGTTTCCTTTTCACCCACTTCAGGAGGTGCACCATTGGCGAACAAGAGGTTATCCATGCGCAGGATCAAGGAAGTACTTCGT
>BDTG01000002.1 GCA_002897695.1 bacterium BMS3Abin14 | reverse complement strand
CCAATAATTGGAATAAGGTACTATATAGCGTACGGTACTATATTGCGTACGTTATATCAAGCAGTATCAATTACACACTGTGATGGTGCCTTTTATCCAGGAGGTACCGGCGGCACCACGCGTTACCTCAGCGGTCAATAAGCCTTAAAGTCCTTTACCGCGGATGAACGCGGATAAGCCATGGGGAAGGGAGTCATTTGTACACACGGCTGCGGTGAGCAATGCGCAGAACCAATACTGTTTGCTCGTCATCCTCGATAAAACAGATAATCCGGTAATCCCCTACTCGATAGCGCCATAACCCTTGCTTGTCGCCCCTGAGGATTTTACCAAAACGGTGAGGAGATTCATCTGTCGTTATCCGCTCTTTAAGGTAGCGAATAATCTGTCTCTGTACGTGGTGATCGAGGCGACGCAGGTCTTTGGCCGCGTCCTGTGTGAACTCAACTCTCCAAACCAAGTTCTCGTTCCAGATCTTCGAGAGTGATACGCGGACCTTTCTTTTCCAGGGCCGCCAACCCCAGTAGGTAGTCTTCCTGATCCTCCAGGAACTGACGAATCGCCTCGCGTGCGAAATAGCTCTTGGAGCGCCCGGTTTTCTTCGCCAGGGCGTTCAGCCTGCGTTCCAATTCCTGATCGAGTCTGACTCCCAACATAAGTCCTCCGTTTTTTGGAGTGTTTAACAACGTTTAACAAGTTATCATGTTATTTTTTCGGTTGCAACGATTAAGGTATGTTTCCCTGCTTCCTTGCCCCCCCCTACCTCGGCCTGTCCCGCCATAGCTGAAGCGACGGCGCATCCTCCCCCTTCGATCCCTGTTTATGGCCTTCAACTTGCTATTAAAATAACCAACAAAAAGTATCAGTAACACCATAATTCATGCTACGGCACCGGAGGATCCGAGGATCCTGAAGTCCGTTCCCACTATTTTACTTTTTCCCGATGATGGGCGTTCCTTCCAGGCTATCCAGAATCTCGAGAAGTCGGCGTTTGCGATAGTGTTCTTTTCTCAGTGTTTCCAGGTATCGCTCCCATTCCGATTGTTTCTTCAGCCGGGCCATGACCCTGGCCGCTTTGCGCAAGTACCGGGCTGCCGCCTGATATGCTTTTGGTTTAACCTCAGCGATCAGTTGTTGCGCGATGTTCTTCCAGATGTCCACCGCCCGGTTCGGCGCGTGTGTTTGAATGGACTCCGCGATTTCATCTTCGTTGACACCATGCCGCCTTGAACCCTTCTCAAGAAGTTGATCGTACCATTGCAGCGCCTGGTCGGGCTTTTTTTCCAGGATGGCGATACCGATGAGTTTGTCCATCATGGGAAAACGGTCACCTCGCTCTGCTTTTGGTGTGTCAAGGCAGGTTCCCGGAAGCGGCCAGCCCTCCTGCTTCCAGGGCAGTTCGCCTGTTTCGAGGTAATCCAGCAGATGACGGCGCACCCTGGGCCAGGCCTTGATCTTCCCACAGGCCTTTTTACAGTCCGCGAAAGTTTCTCGGGAGGGACTTTCTTCTGCCTGAATCGCCGCCACAACAGGCCAGTTCTTTTCAAGCGCGCGTACTTCCCGCAGTTGTTCGCGCAGGGTCGAGGCAATACCCGGCCATCTCAAATCAGCCAGCAGGCGATCCGCCAACGCCTGCCATGCCGATCCAGGGTGCCGCCTGTTCAGGTAATCGGCAAATTCCCCGCAAACTTCAAACTGATCCTTGAGCAGGGCATCCAGAGCCCAGTTCAGCTTGTCTGCAGGATCAAGAGACGACCGATCCAACGCCTCGACGATCACCGTTAAACACTCGGCAATCTCTATGGCGGTTTCGCCTTCATCGTGGCTCATCTCCACCTGGTGGGTGCCTGTAGTCACCAACTCCTTTCCAAGGGTCAGAACTTCGTCTGCATACCCAGCCTTGAGCAGCGTTTCAAGTTTTCCGCGAATCCCGGAATAATCCGGCGTAAAGCCCTCATCCCGTCAGTGGTCCTGCCAGCCCGGCTCATCCCCGATTTCACAGATTTCCCGGCGCAGACGCGCTACCAGTATATTGGTGTTGCCGGAGATCATCTGTTTACAGTCGGAAATGTCCTGCGCAATTTCAGGGTACTGCTTTGAAAGTTCATGGATCAGTTGAATGAGTTGGCCTTTGGTTTTCCCGCTCAAAAAGATGTCGATCTCGTTTTGTGTCTCCTCAGACACCACCTTTTCATCATCCCATCCCTCATCATCCAGTTCATCATCGTCCAATTCATCATCCAGATCTGAACCTTCAAGAAGTCGCAGTCGATCGTCATCCTGTTTCACTTCGGGGACCTGCCGGTTGCTCTTGTGGTGGTCCAGGTACTCGATCACCATGGCTACCCCGTGTTTGCAGTCAAACTGGTACGGACATGTGCATATCGAAGACAACCGGCCGTTTTCATCCCAACCCACCTTGGCGGTATAGCGTTTCGTACCCTCGATCCAGGCGATCAGGCCTCCGTCGGCCGTCTTGGCAAGGCCGGAGACAAGCCCCTGCCTCTGATAGCTTTTACCCCGGGAAACAATCTTACTGCCGGACCAGTCTTCAAGGTCGTTCCAGGTCAGGCCGGCAAACCGAGCCAATCTTGTTTTTCTGTCCGTCATATCCCTTCGTCTCCACCCCTATGAATGGCCACTTTTTAAAGCAACCATTTTATCGAGCAACATCTGCTCAAATGAAAAATATTTCCGCAACCGCATTATCCCGGCGA
>BDTG01000001.1 GCA_002897695.1 bacterium BMS3Abin14 | reverse complement strand
ACTTCTAAGGGGGGGAGGACAAACTGTAGGGTCTCGCCTTGGACAGTGTTAGGAAGAGGAGGATGAGCGTGAGGATAGCAGCGGGGGGGGGGTAGCCGATGTTCTCAAGTACAAATTGCGGGGGAACAATGGGGGCTGGGAATTCGGCAATATCCATGCCCGTAGAAAGTTAATTGAGCCAACCTTTATCCATGCAATACAATGAGGAACAGATGATCTTCCTGGATGCTCTGGGTAAGCGCATTCGCGAGCTCAGGAATGATCGTGGGATTGCACAGGAAGATTTTGCCCATGCGCGTGGCCTGAACCGATCCTACATGGGATCTGTCGAGCGGGGGGAGCGGAACGTCTCTGCGATCAACCTGAAGAAGATGGCGGATGCTTTGGGTGTTTCCGTGAATAGCCTATTTAATCAGATCAAGTAGATCCTGGAATACCGCTCCTGAATGATATCAAAAAATGTCTCTTTATCCTTCGCCCCCAGTCTGGAGCGATTGATCTCCTGTTCCGCAAGATCCTTTACAGCTGACATTCTTTTAAAGATATCAGCCTTAGCCTTTTCAGGGATTTCTAAGTACGCTGATAACTTTTCTAAATCTTTTCTGGTGATCCTGTTGCGCTTTCCATTGATGGCAAGAGCAGAATCCTCTTCATCCGGGATGACCAGCCTGGAACAGACGATGTCGTAGGCTGGTGATAGCCGCAATTCTCCTGTGTTGTCCTCCAGGATCGAATAGTTCTTCAGGTGGGCATCTCCATTTCCCAGAAGGAAGTTCAGAAGGATCCTCTCAAAAAGCAGTTGAGCGTCGATTCCCGGAAATTCGGATACTTCTATCAACCTGCGGCTAATCTGCTCTACAGATCCTTTGTATTTGTCGAGGCCCAGTATTTGCGAAAAGTCCTCGCATCTTTTCCTGTCGTTTGGAGTAATACGGTCGAAGCGTTTGACAAGGTATGCCATCGTTCCGTCTGCCAGTTCGAACAGACCATGGGGTGGAACTTCGATCTTCAGCTCCTGGGCGATGTTCATGCAGATGTTCTCGTTTTCGGGAAGGCTTCTGAAGGCTTCCGTCTGTGGTTTGAGGATATAAAGGCCCCCGGAAGAAACAGGCGCCAGACGGCCCTTCTCCAGTGACATGATGAGCTTCGGCTGAACACCCGAGATGGACATCTTGCCGGCCATTTTCTGGGCCTCCAATGGAACTTCAGAGAGGGTGAGGTCTATTTCAGGAAGGGTGGGTTTGGCGAAGAGGGCTCTCAGGCACTTCCGGTGGTAGCCTTTCTCCTCTCCACCTGTTTTACTGCATATTCCGCAGTTCATGTTGTAGTCCTCATCCATATGGCCTTATCCACACAGCGCCAATTGTGTCCTCACAGGCGTTCATCAGAAACCCAAACTGATCCTTTTTGTCTATCTTGAGCTTTTTGGAAACGATCTCCCGGTACCAGCCTTCAGGCAGGAGGCCCTTGAAGAAAGGGAACAGCTCTTCACTTTCAAACGGTTCTTCCTGTAGAGGGAAGGAGACAGAGATGGGTTCCCCACCTGGCAGAAAGCCGGGATCGTACGTGAAGCGATAACCTGCAGAGATCTCCTCGATAATACCCGCTCGGCGGTCCTTGTACATTATGACTGCCTCCCTGCCCTGATCTTCCATTTTAGATCTTGTCCTTGACAGGTTCCAGGTGGTATCCGAACAGCGCAAGCACCTGGTCGACTTTGTCCATGCGCACCGTATTCTTCCCCTGTTCGAGTTCCCGAACGAATCGCAGTCCGACACCGCTCCTAACGGCCAGAGCCTCTTGGGTAAGGCCTGTGCGCTTTCTCAGCTCTTTTACCTTTTGTCCAGTAATCATATCGGTCAACTCCATATTATATTTCATCGAGATATACCCCTTCGGGTATAGTACAGATAAACTTACGGGAACATTACACCCTATAGGGTATAACGTCAATGCAAATATTTGCAAACTATACCCCTTCGGGTGCAATTGGCCTATTAAAGATCGTTAGTTATACCCTAAAAGGTATAATGTAAATAACAAAACTTCGGGGGCTTCTCTGGCCCCGAGAAGCCCCCAGGTGGCTTCAGGCGGTGGCTTCTGGGGTGAATTATGGTGGGTCTGACTTGTTCATTTGGTTTTGCTGGCGATCTTGTTGATTGCCGTCAGGGAAAACCCCAACAACACGAGTACAACCCCTGATCTCGCACATTATCCGCTTGCACTGAAGTAAGACCCTCCTTCGATGAAAATGATGGTTCTGGGTTAGGGAAAAAACCCCCGGCAAGATGCAGGCTGTCCATCGGGAAAGGCCTGGTAGGCATCGGGGCCTTCAGGCGGAAGTTTTCGGGATAAACCAACTGCACCAGTACCCTCCGAAAGGAGACGGCCAGTTAAGGTATCATAAAGAGAAGAGCATTGCCGAAACTATGCAATATTTTTCCCACTCAAATTTTGTTTCCCTATATATTTCAATTGTTTAGGTTTTGGCACCGTTCTTGCTAACATATGTGGAGTCAACTGGTCGACGAACTAACAGCTGGAGGACTTATGAAAAAGATTGTATTTGCCATGGCTTTAGTTGCGCTTGCTTGGACCTTGCCAGTGAATGGAAACGCCATCCCGTTGCAGATCGGATGGAGTTCTCCATTTGGATACATCGACGTTAACTCTGGACCAACTGGCACGTTTTATCTCGATTACGATGTTTCCTTTGACGGGGGCCTAACATATGACCAGGCCTTTTGTGTCGATTTGGCTCAAGACGCCCCTTACGAGTCGACAGAGTATAGTCTTGACCCGCTTCCAGCGGACGATAAATATTTGATTATGGCATGGATTGCAGAAAATTACGCAGACCTGGACGCCCCACCCGACCCAAACGAAGATCACGACTCAAAGACCGCTGAGGCGCAAGTCGCCATCTGGGAAGTCCTCACAGATTATAATGACCTTCTCATCGATGACGGTAACTTCACCTCGACATTTCATACCACTACTGTTCAAGGCATCCTGGATAGTGTGCCCGGCGAGCCCGGCAGCATCGTTCTTACCTACAACTGGATGCTTGCCAAAAATGCTGATAAGCAGGACTACCTGGTTAGAAGGGTTCCTGAACCCTCCACCCTCCTCCTTTTCGGAACCGCCCTGGTGGGGATTGGAGTCTTCAGGAAAAAGTTTAGAGTATAAATTCAGCTACACAATTACTGTTTCAAAGGCGGCCCAGAGGCCGCCTTTTCTTATTCGTCCGGCATGTTCGCCAGCTTGGAGGCGTGAGGCCTCTACTCGTCCTGACCGGGGAACTGATTGGGGATAAATTGTGGCGAGTCTGACCTATTTAGTTGGTTTTGTTTACAATCTTGCTGATGGTAGTATTATCCAATTCAAGATGGGCCGCTATCTCTGACTGCGTGTAGGCAAAAAGTTTGAACGCTTCAAACTAAGTGAAATGAACGACAGCGTGGATGCCCTTGACCACTTAAAGCGTTGGAGGTCTCCTGAGGAACGCATATCTTAAATCTCTAGAGACATGGATGAATGAATAGACTATCCCTTGATTTAGGTTGCTTGAGGATGAAATTTATAGGGAAATATCACTATTGACAACCAGAGTGTTTACTATTAGGCTCTTGTTTACGATATCGTAAACAAGGTGGAAATAGTGAACGAATTTGAATTAGAAAAACGAATACAAGATGCGCTTGTATCAAAACTTAAAGACCTTGGATACTCTGTTAGAAAGAAAAGAGTTCAATCCAGTGGTTCATTTCGTTTCGATTTCATTCTTTCCGTACAAGTTCTAGATCTGCTTGATTTTGACATTTATGCTGAAGTCAAGTTGTCTTCTCGCCTGGCCCTGATTAAAGCTGCTGTTGAACGAGCATTGGGGATATTAGAATCGCAAGTCGATGGGAACAAGAAGGTTCTATTCTTCGGCGCAAGTCATCTCAGCGAGTCTGCTCAGGAGTGGCTTAGATCAAAGAAAGTTAGTTATCTTGACCTTTCGGGCAACTTTTTCCTGAGGTCATCATTCGTTTCAATTTTTCACAGTGGCAAGAAACGATCCAAAGAGGTTAAGGAACCATCACCCTCATTCTTTGCAGATAAGTCTTCTTTAGTTCTAAGAGAACTCTTCGCAAACAAGATTGTTGAAGATGGAGTAAGGGATCTTGCAAGCAATCTCGACCTGAGCCCTGGTCTTGTTTCTAGAATCTTAAAACAATTGGAAGAATCAGGATATCTTAGGCGATCTAATGCTGGTATAGAGCTGCAAAACCGCAATGACCTTTTGGAGGAATGGGTCAGTTTTTACCGGTTAAAAGCAAAAAATGTAGTTCAGAAAAAATTCTACATACATGCGAATGATGGGAACGAGATACTTAAAATATTACAAAGGAACAAGAACAGAATCCCTGGTGAATATGCTCTATCCTTTCATGGTGCTGCATCATTGGTTGCTCCCTATGCTTTTTTTAAGGACGTTCATGTTTTCATTAAAATGAAGGAAGAGTGGGAAGTAAACAAATGGGTAGATGCCCTTAACCTTGAGTATGAAGAATATGACTCGAACTTCTTCCTCATGAAGCCATATTATCGCATTTCTTCATTTTTCAGAGTTAGGGACATACAAGGGTTATCAATTGTCTCAGACCTCCAAATGTATCTCGACCTGATGACTTTCCCAAAGAGAGGTGAAGAACAGGCTAGGGAAATTTTGGAAAGATTAATAAGTCCCGTCTGGGAAGTGTGATTTGGATAAGTCCGGTTTAATGCATTCGCTTAATTCAATAAACCCATACTTAAATGATATCGTTATCATTGGAGGATGGGCTTGGTATTTTTATCGAAGGTACCTTTGCGGACAGGATGTTATCTCACTAGAATTCACACGTGATCTGGACTGTGCCGTTAGTAGAGCTCTGAAAAAGAAAGACAGAACGATGAAGGAACTTTTGAAGGAACATGGGTTCGAATGGGTTCCAACAGGAGACTTTAAACCACCATCAGAAAAGTATGCATGGCCCGACAATAAGGATTCAAGAGCAGTAATTGAGTTTTTAACTCCAAGCCTGGGATCAGATCGTACATCAACTGTAGAAGTCCAGAAGGGGCTTGTTGCTCAACCTTTACGCTATTTGAATATCTTAATTGAGGACACTCTCACTTTAAAAGTTGATGAAAGTTATGAAGGTAATTCTTTCAGGGGAAGTATTGTCGTACCGAAACCAGGTATGTTTGTTGCTCAAAAGGCTTTGTCCTATACAAGAAGACGAACCAGTCGGGAAAAGGGGAAAGATCAACACTATATGTATGATCTGATAGATAGGCCACAGGAGCTTGAAAACCGAATAGTTGGTGAGATAAAGGAGAGGAATGACAGGGCTTGGTATGAAAGCATGATGGCCAACTTAAAGAGCGCTTTCTCCGATCAAGGTCGCGATGAAATAGGTTGGATACTCGATCAAGAGCTCTCTCAAACACCTTCAAGAAAATATGTATTTGAAACCTTTAACAGGTTCATAGAGCATATAGAACATGGGTAAGATTTTCTTTTGGGCAGCTAAGGGAGTCAGGCCGCCTGCCCTGCCTGCCGACCGTAGCTCTTGACCGCCGAAGTATCCTGTCTGGGTATTCCGGAGCAACTTGGACACTGATTCCGTTCCAAACTGGACACCTGTTCCATTCCAAACTGGACAGTCATTCCAACGCAAACTGGACACCGATTCCGCTGGCAAACTGGACATTTTTGGGGTTGCCACCGGAATGGGTTGTCGAATTCGCGTTGACGGCAATGCGGCGCTGGAGAACCTGGTGTAAAACCTTCTGAAGTTTCCTTTTCACCCACTTCAGGAGGTGCACCATTGGCGAACAAGAGGTTATCCATGCGCAGGATCAAGGAAGTACTTCGTCTTCACTACGAGTCAGGCCTGGGACGGCGGCAGATCGGCCGGTCTCTGGGCATCTCACAT